>CAYGOU010000077.1:0-11671 GCA_964351455.1 uncultured Porphyromonadaceae bacterium | reverse complement strand
TAGATTCCGTCAGCATCGGCATCGGTGAAGTGAGCCGAACCGGTCCATCCGTTGAATGAGCCTGAAACATCGAGGAAATCAGATCCGACCAGGAATTCGCCATTGGCGATGTGCTTGGTCATATCAACATTGAAGGTGACAGGAGCCTGGGTGGGTCCGCCGGTCTGGTTGAAGACCATACCGATCATATTGAGTTTGCCGGTTGAGTACCAGTTGCCGCCAACGGCCTGATACATCAGGGTGCGTGCGGGTTTGGTGTCCATATCCCAGCCAACGCTCATCCCATTGACGCCGTCGGCATCGCCAGCGGCTTCACCCCACATCCTGACACAGGCTGCGTAATTACCGGGGGTGAGGAACTCGGTTTCACCATCCTTCTGCACCTCGAGGGTAACCCAGGTGCCGCTGATTTCCTGGGTCATATCCGTAACTTCGGATGCGATCCACTCTTCGTAGGTTCCTTCGATGTCTTTCATCAGGACATACTGGAACTGGGCATTTGCAGCTGCGCTGAATCCTGTGAGGTAGGCGGTGATGGCGTCGATTTCGGTATCTGCATAGAGGTCATAGGAAACCCCAACCATATCGCCGGCGTTGTTACCTCCAACCCAGCCTCCTGTGTTGGCCGAAGATTCGGCACTCAGGTCGGCACGGTGGGCCAGGGTGTCTGTAACGGTAAAGCGCAGGCTCACGTGGTTGTTACCAGGTATTTGGTCTTCATGAGTCATTACAGCCGAAAAGTTGAACTGGTAGTCGCCATAATCATCGGCCAGGAAGGCATCGTCAATTTGGGAACTGTCGCGGTCAAGGCTCCATATATCCTTTTCAGCAGATTTTTTGGTTACCACCTCTGTGCCGTTCTTGAGAATTTCAACTTCCAGGGCGGCATATTCGGCATCGTTTACACCCAGGTTGAGCATGGCACCCCTGAAGGTGTATTCACCAACCTTGCCGAACTGATCGCCGTCCATACCCATCTGCGACATGGGCCAGTAGTTGATATGACCGACCGGATCCACCCAACCGCCGTTGAAGTTTGCCCAGAAGTCTTCAAGTACGAGGTCGTAATTGTAGGCTTCGGTGAGCATCAGATCGTCTATCATCCAGAAATAGTGGCTCGGACCGAACATGTAGAAGCGGATCTGCACGTTGTTTGAACCTGCGGCCACGTCTGAGATGTTGATTTCAACATCGCGGAAGCGAACAGGAGTGAAGGTGTTGCCGGCGACATCAAACCTGACATCGTAGGTGGCCCAGTGTACGCCGTCGTCGTTGGTGACGAGCATCTGCAGGTTGTAATTGCTGCAGCAAAGGCGGAAATAATGTTTGAAGTTGACCACCACGGAACCTACTCCCGAACAGTCGATTTTTGGGGTCTGAATCCAGGTTCCGGACGGAGTAGAGGTGGTAACGCCATCTTTGGCGTTGTATTCATCGATCGGAACGACTATGAAACCATCCTTCGGGGTGTCGAAGAAGGAGGGAGGACCCACCGTTGTAAAGTTACCCCGAATGGTATCATTTCTCCATACCCAGACAAAACCGTTGTCTGCATCCTCTCCGATGGCCCAGCCGTCGGGCAGTTTCCAGCCGCGCGGCTCTGCGGCATCGGCCCAGTCAAAGGTGTTTGTCCAGATCACATCACCGCCCCCCTTCTGGGAGATGGCTTTGCTATCCGGGGTCAGATCGGTACCCTTTACCGGGGCATCAAAGGCCATTCTGGTGACCTGGCCGAATGACCAAGAGAAAAGGCCCAATAAAACCAACAATAGCGTAATTTTTCTCATGAGTGGTAGTATTTAAAAGTTAGAACAACAAATATATGTTTTTTGTGCATTTACTACAAAAAAACACACATCCGGAGCAACAATTAACACATATATGAAAGCATGCGCTTAATAGTTGCTTCGCAACCGGGACTTAACATTTTTTAACTAAAAGGTGCTGATACCCTTAGGTGCCGGGTTTACCTTTGCTTTACCTAAACTGAGGTTGATATGGCAGATATCCACGAAGCTTGTCTCGCCTGCCTCGATTCCAGGGGTTCCGTTTTTGCGGATCTTCCTGCTGAGGAGAAACAAAAGCTGGCGCGCAATCAAAGCTCCCGGATGTTCCGGAAAGGGGAACTCATTTACCGGGAGGGTGAGATTCCCAATGGAATTCTTTGCCTGGCTCAGGGTAAGGTAAAGATCATCAAGGAGGGGGTTTCGGGTCGTGAACAGATCATCCGGCTTGCACGGCCTGTAGGCTTTATCGGTTACCGGGCCTTTTTCGCCGATGAACCCTATCAGGCGACTGCCATTGCACTTGAGGATTCGGTGGTTTGTCTGTTTAACCGAGACGAAATTCTGGCGATGTTGAAAAACCGACCAGACCTGACCCTGAAGATCCTGAAAACCATGGCAGCTGAACTCGGGCGATCCGATTCACGTACCGTAAACCTTACCCAGAAGCACATACGGGGACGTCTTGCCGAATCGCTGCTTTTTCTGATCAATACCTATGGATATGAACCCGATGGGCAGACTATACGGGCCTATCTCTCGCGTGAGGATCTCGCCAATCTCTCCAACATGACCACCTCGAATGCCATTCGCACCCTTTCGCAGTTTGCTGCGGAGGGGGTCATTGTTGTAGATGGGCGGCGGATTAGTGTGACAGATCAGGCTGGTCTGGGCAAAATCTCTGAGCTGGGCTGATTTCTATTCGAAAAGAAAGACTCGTTTTACCCTGGGAGGCACTGAGGTAAGAATCTCATAGGGTATGGTACCCAGCCGATTTGCCATTTCTGAGACCGGCGCCCCGCTTCCAATAACCAACACTTCATCTCCCTCTATTGCCTCTATTCCGGTGATGTCAAGAAGGGTCATATCCATGCAGACGTTTCCAATGGTTCTGGCCAGGGCACCGTTGACCACCATGCTCCAGTTTCCGTTTCCGAGTCTCCGGTCGATGCCGTCGGCATAACCAACCGGAACGATTGCTATGACAGCTGGGCGTTCAAGTATATTCAGGGTGCCATAGCCAACATGCTCTCCGGCCTTTAGATGGTGAATCTGAAGAATCCGGGTTTTCATGGTGGTTACAGGCTTCATGTCCAGCTCATTGGTGAAGCCAAGTCCGTATAAACCTATACCCAGTCTTACCATGTCCATTTGTGCCTCCGGAAAGCGCATGATTCCGGAGGAGTTCAGAATGTGCCTCATGAATTCAGCGGGAAGGCATTTCTTGAGTTTTTCACAGGCCTGACTGAACCTGCTGATCTGTTCGTGGCTGAATTGATCTCCATTTGGATCTTCAGAGGCTGCCAGGTGGCTGAAAACACTTCTGACCAGCAGCTCCTCGCTTTTGCACAGGATGTCAACGAGGGGAGAGAGATGTTCCGGATCGAAACCCAAACGATGCATGCCTGAATCGATCTTCAGGTGCACCGGAAATCTCCGGATCCCCTGCTTGCCGAGATATTGTATAAGGGTGGTCAATCCTGTAAGACTGAATATTTCGGGCTCGAGATGATGTTCAACCAGGAGATCGGCCTGCTGCAGGTCGGGGTTCATCACCATGATGGGCAGGGTGACGCCCGCCTGGCGAAGTTCGATGCCCTCATCGATGATGGCCACACCGAGATAATCCACCCTTTCACTCGCCATCAGACGGGCTATCTCAAACCCGCCGCTCCCGTATGAGAAGGCTTTTACCATCACCATGAGCCGGGTGCCCTTCCGGATTTTTTTTCTGAACTGGTTTAGATTATGCCGCAGGTCGTTCATCGAGATCTCCAGAACCGTGTTGTGCACCCGCTCCTCAAGCACCCTGCTGATCTGCTCAAACCCAAATCGCCTGGCTCCCTTCAGCAGGATGGCCTCTTCATGGAAGTCAAAGCGGCGCAAGTTGGCCAGGAAATCCTGTGTGGATGCAAAGGTTGAAGGGGGAATGGAGAAAAGCCCTGCGTATTTCCGGATATCTTTGCCAATGCCGATGATTCGGTGCAGTTGCCGCCCGTTCAAGAGGGCAGCCACATCGCTGTAAAGTCTTTCGGGCGATACCCCCGATTGCAGGATGTCAGAGATGATGATGCTTTTTTTCTGCTGCGGGGTTTGCTGAAACAACAGGTCAATCGCAACCGTGAGCGATTGGAGGTCGGAGTTGTAATAGTCGTTGATGAGTGTGCATCCATGTATGCCGGCCTTCTGCTCAAGGCGCATGGCCAGTGGTTCAAGCAGCAGCACCTCTCGCTGGATCCATCCGGGCTCAAAACCCTGGTCGAGGGTAAACAGCCAGATGAGCAGGAGGTTCTCAACCGAGGCGCGGTCGGCAAAGGGTACGGTCAACCCTACTGCTCTGCCTCTGAAACTTGCCTCAATTTGCCACCGTCCGTTTTGCATCTCCTCCTTTTCTACGATGAGGTCGGCCTCGCTGCTCACCGACCAGGTGACCCTTGTCACCCCGGCCGGCAAATCTTGTTCGGCTTCTTTCAGCCAGGGCAGGTCCTTGCCGAAGTATACCCTTTTCGCTCCCTTGAAAAGGCTGAACTTCTCGATCGCCTTTTCAAGGTGAGTCGTAAAGCTTTTCTGGTGCGCATCTCCAATGTTGGTGATCAGTCCGAAATCGGGCTTCAGCATCTCCTCAATCCTGGCCATTTCACCCGGCAGAGATATTCCTGCCTCTATAACCGCCCAGCGATGGTCCTGCTCGATCCGGAGCACGGATAGCGGAACTCCCAGCTGAGAGTTATAAGAACCCGGACTCCTTACCGCGGCTTCATAGGATTGCAGGAGGTGAAAGAGCCACTCTTTGACCTGGGTCTTGCCGTTGCTTCCGGTGACAGCCACCAGTTTTCCTTTAAAGCCAATACGATGATGGGCCGCTAATTTTTGCAGTGCCAGCAGGGGGTTGGGATGCACAAGGATGGCGCTCTGATCTGTCGAATCCGATGAAACCTGAGGATGGCCCGTCAAAAAAGCCCTTATTCCCAGGCGATGGGCCTCGGTGAGATAATCATGCCCATCGTGATTCGGTCCTGCAAGGGCCACGAAAACCGAACCCTCGGCCTGGTCGATTCTGCGGCTGTCGAAAGCGATCTTGCTGATCACGATGTCTGCAGGTCCTGACAGCCGGGCACCGGTGATGCGGGCAATCTCCCCGGTGGTGTATCTCATTTTGAGAGAAATCTGCGTTCAACCAGTGCCATGAATGATTGAACTACGGGATCTTTTTCGTCCCAATCAAAGCGCTCTTTCAGCAGATTTCTTGCCTTTTCGGATGATCCAGCCTGGTTAAGGCTCTGGAGGGTGGTTCTGAATATCTCATTGCTGTTGGAAAAGAGTTCTCGTGTGAACAGAAATCGGTCGTTGAGCCCGACGGCATCGAAGAGGTCGGCCACCGGCATCTCGTTGACCGAGGATGCCTTCTTGGCGCCTGCTGCTTCGGAAGCGGCATGTTGGGTCTCTATGGGGGCACTCACAACCGGATCTGCCTTTTTCGTAATGACCTCCCTGCGTTCGACCGGGGCCTGCTCAATCACCTCTCTAAAGGTCACCGGCGTGTCAAACAGGGGATTAAGAAAGGGATTCAATCCCGGGTCTAATTCAGGTGTGGGTGGTTCAACCGGATCATGCCTTTGAAGCGGCTCCGGAATGATGACCAGGGGAGGCTCTGGTACAGGCATTGCCGGCTCAGGTTCTGACTTTACCGGTTCCGGAATGATGATATTTTCTATTTCCGGAGGATCCTGGTACTGGGTGTGCAAAAGATAGGCTTCCTCATAAAGGCTCCTGATTTTTGAAAGCAGCAGGTCTACCTCAATGCGATGAAGCGACTGGGATTTTTCCAATCCCTTTACTAGCAGTTCAATTTCCCGGGTCTGGTGCTCCAGGAGTTTGATCAATCCCGATCTGTCCATAAAAATTCTATTTTTGTAAAAATAACGATCTAAAGCCAAAACTGGTATTGGAACAGTCATTCTTTCCGGAGTATAACCGGCGGAGCTCTCCCCCCCGTGGCTGGATCGAGGTTATCACCGGTTCGATGTTTTCGGGAAAGACCGAAGAGCTGATCCGCAGACTCAACAGGGCCCGGATTGCCCGTCAGCGGGTAGAGATCTTCAAGCCAACCATCGACACCCGCTATTCGGATGAGGATGTGGTTTCTCACGATGCCAAGTCGATCCGTTCAACACCGGTCTCCAATTCGCGCAACATTCTTCTACTGACTGGAGATGTTGATGTGGTTGGAATCGACGAGGCGCAATTCTTTGATATGGGACTTTCAGAGGTATGCAACACCCTGGCCAACCAGGGAATCCGGGTCATTGTGGCGGGATTGGACATGGATTTCAAGGGAGTGCCTTTTGGTCCCATTCCTGAGATCATGGCAACTGCTGAGTACGTGACCAAGGTGCATGCCATCTGCATGGAGTGCGGCAATCCGGCACAGTACAGCCACAGGACAGTTTATGAGGACAAGCAGGTTTTGCTGGGAGAGAAGGATGTTTATGAGCCGCTCTGTCGCTCATGTTTTCTCAAAAAAAGAGAAGGCCATGACACCATACGGTAAGCTGTGGGTGGTTCCTACTCCCCTTGGTAACCTTGGGGATATTACCCTCCGCGCACTTGAGGTGCTGAAGGAGGTGGATTTCATACTTACCGAGGATACCCGGACATCCGGAAATTTGCTGAGGCACTTCGGGATATCAAAACCCCTCTTCGCCTACCATAAGTTCAATGAGCACCGTAATACCATTCATCTGACCGGCAGGATTGCCGGTGGAGAAAATGCGGCCCTCATCTCGGATGCGGGAACCCCGGGAATCTCTGATCCGGGTTACCTGCTGATCAGGGCGTGCCTCGACGCAGACATTGAGGTTGATTGCCTCCCGGGTGCAACAGCCCTGATTCCGGCCCTTGTAAATTCAGGATTGCCAGCCGACCGGTTTACCTTCGAGGGGTTTCTTCCGGTTAAAAAGGGAAGAAATAAAAGATTGGAGAGCCTCCGAAGCGAAGAGCGTACCATGATTTTTTATGAGGCGCCTTTCAGGGTGATCAAAACGCTTGGTGACCTTTCGCTTCATCTCGGAGGGGGTAGGAGTGCCTCCGTTTCAAGAGAACTGTCAAAACTGCATGAAGAGAGGATCAGGGGGAGCCTGGAGGAGTTGAAGCAGCATTTTACGGAACATCCTCCCAGGGGAGAGTTTGTGCTGGTGGTACAGGGGATGTCAAAAAAAACAAGGGATATTGTCGAAGATCACGAATCCTGATCATCCAGATCTTCGTAGTCGCCAAAAGAATCGGGCAGTTGCTGACTGGTCTGCAATCCCAGCTTCTTCATGTCTTCAGCCTTCTTAATGAGATTGCCGCGCCCTGTTCGTAATTTTTTATGCGCATCCTCATAACTCTTTTGGGCCTGTTCAAGACGGTCCCCGATCTTTTCAAAATCATCGAGAAATCCTTTGATCTTGTCAAACAGCCTGGCACCCTGGTCGGCAATCAACTGGGCATGCTTTGATTGTTTGGCCTGTTTCCACAGCGAGGATATGGTCATGAGAGTTGCCAGCAGTGTGGTAGGGCTCACAATTACTATTCTGCGGTCCCATGCATCGTTGAACAGCTCCAGGTCTTCTTTGACAGCCAGGCTGAAGGATGCTTCAATGGGAACGAACATCAGCACAAATTCGGGAGATTGCAATCCTTTGGCGGCAGAGTAGTTTTTTTCAGAGAGTTCCCTGATGTGCTTGCGCAGTGCGGCAATGTGCTCCCTCAGGAATACGGTCCTTTTGTCATCCTCTTCACTGTTGATGAGCCTTTCATATGCAATGAGCGAAACCTTTGAGTCGATCAGCAGGTGTTTCTCATCCGGAAGGTACACCACTACATCTGGCTGGAAGCGACGTCCCTCCTCATTTTGAACCGATACCTGAAGCTGATACTCTTCACCCCTGACCAGTCCGGATCTTTCGAGAATCCGTTCGAGGATCATTTCGCCCCAGTTTCCGATCTTCTTGACATCCCCCTTCAGGGCCCTGGTCAGGTTGCCCGCTTCTTCCGAAATCCGCTGGTTCAGGTCGTGCAGTTTCTTGAGCTCGGCCTGCAGGTCCTTCTGGTCGCGTAGTGAATTCTGGTAGGTGCTTTCAACCCTTTTTTCGAATCCTGAGAGCTGTTCGCGCAGAGGCGAAAGAATTTCTCTCAGTTTTTCGGAATTCTGATCGCTTAGTTTTTTTGATTTATCGTCGAGCAATTCATTGGCAAGCAACCTGAAACGACTCTCCAGTTTTTCGAGGGTGACCTGCAGATCCTTTTCCTTTTCTTCGGTTGTTTTTTGAAGCTGAAGGATCAATTGATCCTTTGATGCATTGTCCCTCAGCGCATCGAGCCATTGCACCTCCTTGTCGTTCAGTTGGATTCTGACCTGCTCGAGTTCACGGGTCTGTAAATCCCTTTCGGCCTCGAGCCTGGCGAGGGTGTTTTCCTTTTCACGTACGCTGCGGGTCAGGGTCCCGAACCGGATCAGGGCAACGATTCCTGCAATCGATGCACCGGCAAGGATGCCTATGATGAGGTAGGGGATCATGGGCTCAGGTTTTTTGTTTTTTCTTTTTCGCTGCCGGAAAGAGAACGTTGTTCAGGATGAGACGGTAGCCGGGAGAATTGGGATAAAGATCAAGGTCGGTGTGTTCATCCCCGACCAGATGCTGGTAATCTTCGGGATCATGGCCTCCGTAGAAGGTCCATGTTCCCTGTCCGAATTCGCCGTGAAGATAACGGGTTTCATTCAGCGAGGGACTTTCACCCATGATCAGCACTGAGGGTTTTACGTATTCCTTGATGAAGGCGGTGGTTTGTCCCATAAATCCCTTGATCACCCGGGTATGGTTCTGGCAGAGCATGGTTGGCACGGGATCCCATTTCGCTGAAAAATCGAAGAGGGTAAAATAATCTTGTGCCTGAGCGACTTTGCGCGACTGGGTGGCGTCGATCGTAGCGTATTCATACTCAAGCGGATCTTCGATGATCCTGAAATTATGAAAGGCGAAGGTCTGGCTGAAATCGAGTCTTTCATTGATATTGGGATCGGCAGGATCCCCATCGTACATGGTTTCGCAGATGTCAAGTTGCTGGGCCGCCAGGGCAATGTCAAAGGAGTCTGCGCCGGAGCACATTGAGAACAGAAAGCCACCGTTTGCGACATATGATTTGATGGTCAGCGCCACGTGCAGTTTCATTTTCGAAACTTTGGCAAAGCCGTACTTTGCCGCCATCATTTCATTGTCGGTCACCTGTTTCTGGTACCAGGCCATGTGGCTGAAGGTGCGGTAGAATTTCCCATACTGACCCGTGAAATCCTCATGGTGCATGTGCAGCCAGTCGAAATCTGATAATTTCCCTTCGATGATCTCGCCATCATAGATCTGGTCGTAGGGAATTTCGGCATAATCGAGGGCCAGCATTACGGCATCATCCCAGGGCTGCTTTTCGGTGGGGGCGTAAACGGCGATTCTTGGGGCTTTTTCGAGGCGGATGACATCCATGTTAACATCGGGACGGGCGATTTCCTCCATAATGGCAGTATGGGTGGCATCCGAGATGATTTGGGTTTTGACCTCCCTGAGGAGGCACTCCTCTTCGAGCTGCTGATGATAGGGAAATGCAAAGCTGCCACCCCGGTAATTCAGCAGCCATTGTCCGACAGTCCCGCGCTGGAGTTGCCAATAGGCGATCCCATAAGCCTTTAGATGGTTGGTTTGTGTCTCATCCATCGGGATGAGAAGGTAGGCAGCGAAACCCGGAATGATTGTGCTGATCCATAAAATTCCGGTAAGCAGCAATGCCCTGAGGTATGACCTCTCAGAATGGTTTCTCATCAGGATATGGGTAAGGGGGATAGGCATCGCCCCGGCTGTCCTTAAGCCTGTTCATCTTGGATTCGATGGTCAGGGCACCGTTGTCAGAAAATTCGGCAATGGCCAGGTAATCCTCCTCGAGGTCGGTGAACTTGGCCTGTTCTGTCTTGAATCTAAGACGAAGATCCCCAATGGCGCCATTACGGTGCTTTGCGATGATGATCTCAGCCAGTCCTATGGTGGAGTTTCCGTCGGCATCCTCAGTCAGTCCGAATCTTTCGGCCCGGTGGATGAATATGACCAGGTCAGCATCCTGTTCGATGGCTCCGGATTCACGCAAGTCGGAAAGCTGCGGTCGTTTATCTCCTGACCTGAGTTCAACGGAACGGTTCAGCTGGCTCAGTGCGATGATGGGTATGTTAAGTTCCTTGGCTATGGCTTTTAGTGACCTTGAGATGGTGCTTACCTCCTGTTCGCGATTGCCCTGGGCATCTGGCGGACCGCTCATCAGCTGGAGGTAGTCGACCACCAGCAGTTCGATTTTGTATTGAATTTTGAGTCGGCGGGCTTTTGCGCGAAGCTCATAGACCGATATGGCGGGGGTGTCATCGATGTAAACCGGAGCCTCCATCAGTTTCTTGAGCCGGATTTCGAGTTGTTCCCATTCAAATTTTTTCAGGTGGCCATTTCTGATCTTTTCTGCGGCCAGTTCAGTCTCACTGACGATCATTCTGTTGACCAGCTGGATGCTCGACATTTCAAGTGAGAAGATGGCTACCGGCTTCTGGTGTTCAACGGCCATGTTTCTGGCCATGGTTAGCACAAATGCGGTTTTTCCCATCGAGGGACGGGCGGCGATGATGATGAGGTCTGAGGGTTGCCAGCCGGATGTGATCCGGTCAAGCCGAGTAAAACCCGATGGGACACCGCTCAGGCCGGTGCCTCTTTTTGAGATTTCCTCGATCCTTTTGATTGCTTCATCTATGACAGCGTCGATTCTACGGGTCTCCTTCTTGATGTTGCCGAAAGCAACATCGAAGAGCTGACTCTCTGCAAAATCAAGCAGGTCATCTACGTCAACGGTCTGATCGAACGACCGCTCCTGAATCTCAGATGAAACCCTGATCAGTTCCCTTTGGATGTATTTTTGGGAAACGATCCTGGCGTGGTATTCAATGTGTGCGGCCGAGGCTACCTTGGCGGTAAGCTGGGTAAGGAAATATGGCCCTCCGATGAGCTCCAGCTTCTCCTGTTTCTTGAGCTCTTCGGTTACGGTCAGGATATCGATGGGCTCCAGTTTCCGGGAGAGTGAATTGATGGCTTCATAAATGATGCGATGGGTCTCTTTATAGAAACACTCCGGCTTCAGGATGTCAAGCACTGCAATGTGGGCATCCTTTTCAATCATCACGGCACCCAGCACCGCTTCTTCGAGTTCTATGGCCTGAGGCGGGATTTTGCCCAGTTCGTTGACAATCTCGGCAATCTTCCTGTTGGGATCTGTGTTTTTTTTCTGGGCCATTTTCTTGGATGAGGAGGGGGCAAAGATGAAAAGAAAAATACTAAAAAAAATGCTTAGTTTCGGGTTTGTTGATAAAACAGCCCACGTCAGGATGATCAGGTTTCCCCCCTCCAAGATTAACATTGGATTGTATGTAACGGGTCGCAGACCGGATGGTTTTCACAACCTGGAGAGTCTGTTTTACGCGATTCCATTCAGGGATATCCTGGAGATTGTGGAAACTTCGCCTCACGGGCGAAATCATATTCAACTTAAGCTTTCTGGTTTGCCGCTAGAGGGTGATCTTTCTTCCAATCTGGTGGTCAGGGCCTATG
>CAYGOU010000076.1:0-11796 GCA_964351455.1 uncultured Porphyromonadaceae bacterium | reverse complement strand
GCCCTGCCGGGGAGGGTGGAGAGAAGAGAGACGAGTGACAAGTGACGGGTGACGAGTGACGGGTGACGGGTGACGGGTGATGAATGATGAATGATGAGTGATGGATGATGGATGAGAAGGGTTAGTACTCAATGAATCCGAACCTTTCAAGGCGGGGGTCGGCGGCCAGTTTGAGCCGGGTAAAATAATCAAGTTTAAGGGAATCGACCGTGGTGGTCCATTTGCATGCCACAAAACCCAGTCCGTTTACAATATTTGTCGCGGTGGCTCCATTGAAATCATTGATCCCGTTCATGGTTTGCATCCAGTTTCTGAAATCCTTATTGCCGGTATGGATCTGAATTTTAACAATCCCGAAATACCTGCGAACGAGGTTTCGTTTGGCCGAGAGGTTTTTTACGAGGTCCTGAACCAGCAGTTCGTAGGGTACCTTCACCTCGCAAACTCCTGCCACCATGATGATATCGGTGGTCTTTTCAAAAAAGAGCTTTTGACTGGCGGTTGAGTCGGCATATTGCTCATGGATCTCAAAGGATATATCCATCTCGTTCCACGCGTCTCCCTTCCACTGAATCAGAATGGGCCTGTCATCATCCATAAAAAGATACTGCTGTGCAACATAGGGCCAAAGCACATGGGCACGGGGAAGAAATGCAGAACTTCCGGATGCAGGTTCCAGTCCCGGAACCTCAACCACCACCTCCACCGACTTGTACAAGGGAAACTTCCACCAGCTTAGCACCTCCGTAAACCGGTATACCCTGTGGCTGGCACTTTCGAACAATCCACTCTCCTTAACCAGCCCGGGAACCATCTCCGGAATGATTTCCTTTACCGAACCCTTCTCATCCGTTAGCCTGACGGTAACCCGAACCTCTTCAAAATAGAGTGAATCTGAAATCCGGGCTGTTTGCAGCGGTGGCTGTTCTGCTCCGAAAACCCTTTCAATCCGTATGGTATGCATGGTGTCGACCGGATCAAACAGGGCATAGATAACCGGTTGGCTTGAATATTGGCCGTTATGCACCTGAAAATCCTGGCTGCACCCGCTCAGGATTCCAAGCAACAGCAATATGCGGCTTACCAGATTCATTACATATAAATGACTGCCGACAACCCTTCTGTCACCTCCCGTAACCTTTTGTAACCATTTGCAACCTTCTGCAACCTCCCGTCACCTTATCCTATAACCCATCAAAACATCCCCATGCCTCAGGTACAGGGTTCCCTGGGCAATGAAGGGATGGGCCCAGTGCGGACCAGTTCCTTCGGTGATCTGAAACTCGCTGATCAGTTTAAAGCCCTCCGGGCTTGGATCTATCAGTCCCACGTGACCGGTTTTTTCTTCATAGGCGTATAACAACCCATCTGAAAAGACCACTGCCCCCTTGTTGTGCCAGTCGTGCTCCCACATGATCTCTCCGTCTGACCAACGCATACAGACCCAGTTTCCCTTGCCGTTGTTCAGCCAGTTCGAACCATAGAGGTATCCATCGTGAAGAATGAGTCCATGGTGATGATTGTCAAGTACCGTATCCCTGAAAACCTCGCTAACCGCGGTAGCCTCCCCGTTCATTTCGAGCATGACGGCCTGGTAGTTATATCCCTTTGAGAGAAAGATTCTGTTTTCATTAATAACCGGTGTATTGATCCAGATGAGCCCCGGCTGTCGTGACCACTTCGCCTGGTCGTAATAGAGATATGACCAGAGGGTTTTCCCGGTTTCGGGGTCGAGGGCTATCAGATGGGTCGCAGTGGCTGCCAGGATCATCCGGTGATTCTGATAATGGTAGATGATTGGAGAAACATACGAACGCTGTCCTCCCAGGCTTTCGCTTCTCCAAATCTCCTCACCGGTGATTTTGTTAAAAGCAACCACGGAGGTCAGCTTGCCTCCAGGGGTGCAAATAACAAGGTCATCCACGATCAGGGGACTCTCACTCACTCCCCAGTTGTGCCATTCGGATTCATACATCTGGTCAACATTCACCGACCATCTGAGCTCTCCGCTGTGGGCACTGAGGCACACCAGCTCACCGCTCCCGCTGATCAGCCAGAGGAGATCTCCCTCAATGGTTGCTGATCCCCGGGTGTCGGGATAGGATTTCTCCCATGATGTACCGTATGGCACCTGCCACAGCATCTTACCGTTGAGGTCGAGACAGCTGATCACATCCTTTGAATCGGCCATGCCGGTGACAAAAATGTTACGATCGGTTACGATGGGTGATGACCACCCCTTACCCACTCCCTCTGTCATCCAGAGTCGTTCTGGCCCCCCTTCGGGCCACTCTTTGAGCAATCCGGTCTCTGAAAAAATGCCATCGCGGTGGGGTCCGCGCCACTGGGTAAGCTGGCCAACCAAACTGAAGGAGCAAGCAATAAAAAGGATGAGAGAGAAAAAATAACGCATAAGCTTCTGATTAATTTATGTCAACAACTCTTTCGTATACCACTTTTCCGCCCACAATGGTCAGATCCACCCGGGTTTTCATGATTTCCGACTCCGGTATGTCAAAAAGATCCTTATCAAGCAGGATCACATCCCCGAGATACCCCTCCCTGATCATTCCCTTGCGGTCTTCCATGAACTGGGCATAGGCTGCTCCCAGGGTGTAGAATTCTATGGCCTCCTCCATGGTCAGTTTCTGCTCCGGAAACCACCCCTCGCCCTCTTCGCCCAGGCGGTCCTTCCGGGTGACGGCAGCATAGAGACCCTCCATCGGTTCGAGCGGCTCAACCGAATAGTCGGTCCCGAAGGCCAGTTTCGCCCCAGCATTGATCAGTGTTCTCCAGGCATAGGCACCCTGGCTTCTTTCGTATCCGATTCGTTTTTCGCAGAATCTTTTGTCGGTGATGCAATGGGTGGGTTGCATTGAGGCAATGACTCCAAGTTCTGCGAACCTGGGTATGTCATCCGGGTGAAGGATCTGGGCGTGCTCGCTGCGGTGGCGGCTTTCGCGTACCCCGTTCACCTCCTGTGCCTTCTGGTAGGCGTTGAGTATCCAGCGGTTGGCTTCATCCCCGATGGCATGTATGCCAATCTGGAAACCCATGGCATCGCAGGCCAGCACACGGCTGAGCAGCTCTTCGTAAGTCATCTGGGGGAGTCCCCGCTTGTCGGGTTCATCCGTCAACGGTTCGAGCATCATGAGGGTGCCCGATCCCAGGGTTCCGTCGATGAATCCCTTCATGTAACCGAATCGGATCCAGTCTCCCCCTTGCGGATACTGCTTTCTCATGGCATCGTACCGGGCCAGGGTTTCGGGATCGTTGGTCAATCGACCAGCCACATCAATGCGGGCGGTTAGCAGACCTGCAGCCTGCCTCTCACTGAAAAATTCAGGATCCCCTCCTCCGGGATATTGGATGGAGGTGATGCCCAGGCGGGCGGCATGGTCGAAGGCCGCCTTCCAGCCTTCGAGGGTTTTGGCCTGCTTCTCTTCGTCGGTCAGCAGGGATTTCACAGGGGGTATGCGGACAAGATTCTCTGCCGACTCCTTCAGTATGCCGGTTGGTTCACCGGTAATGGGATCCTTCTGGATTTCACCTCCGAAAGGATCGGGCGTATCGCGGGTAATACCTGAAGCTTTGAGCACAAAACTGTTGACCAGCACAGAGTGTCCATCGGTGCGGCTCAGCACGACCGGGTTATCCGGAGCCACACCATCGATCAGCTCTTTGGTGGGCCATTCGCGGGTGGTGAACATTTCGTGCTCCCAATGCCCCCCCCTAATGAGCACTCCGGGGGGCACCTCCTTGACCTTTTCGGCCACCTTGCGGGTGATTTCTGCCGGGTCGGTGGTGTAGCGGAGTTCGATGTAATCGGTATCGATGGGACCGAAATGGGCGTGGGCGTCGTTAAAACCAGGGATCACCAGCCTACCGGCAGCATCGATCACTTTGGTGTCCTCTCCGATCCATTTGTCGATTTTGCTGTCAGTGGTAACCGCCACGATTTTCTCGCCCCTGAAGGCGATGGCCTCTGCACGGGGTTGCTCTTTATCGATGGTGACAACGCGGGCATTGCGGAGAACGAGGTCGGCGGGCTCAGGCTTCGGCGAACAGCCGGCCAGCATCCATCCTGAAAAAAGAATCAGGGATGTTCTGATAATTAAACGGACCATATTCATCTTATTGATCTTTTGCGAATTTCAGCGTGAAAAATAGGAAAATTCGGTGAGTTGAAGGCGATCTGCCAGATCAATCAGGTACGAAGAATGGCTGCGGGGTTTTTTCTTACTGTGCGCCAGAGAATCCAGGAGATGGTTGAAAAGCAGATGACGAGTGAGATTATGAGTGCCGTCGCGAATACGAGGGGATCCAGATTGGTGCGGTAAGCGAAATTGGCGAGCCATTTTGTCATCAGAAACCATGCTGCGGGTGCGGCAACCAGGTTTGACACCAGGATCATGGCCAGGAATTCGCGGCTTACCAGGAGCAGGTTATCCAGGGAGGAGGCGCCCCACACCTTGCGGATCACCAGCTCTTTTCCGCGCCGGTAAAGGGTGAAGGAGGTAAGTGCCAGAAGTCCGAGAACTGCAATGAGGATGTTGAGAGCGGTGAGAATCAGAAACAGCACCATCATCTTTTGTTCTGACCGGTACTGCTGTTTCATGAGTCCCTCGAGGTATTGGTGCTCGGGGTAGTAATCGGCTGAAAAGCCCTGCAGGGTCTTGTGAACCGAAGCGGGCACCGTTGCGGCGGCCACCGGGTCAAACCGTATGAGGAGGTACATTTTGACGCTGAGAGGTACCTCTGCAGCGAAAAGAATCAGTCCTGGTATTTCAGAATGGATCGACCCCAACATCAGGTTCTCCATCACTCCGACGGTGTGAAATCCGGCCTTACCGGGGGTATATTCTCCCCAAGAGAGCTCGCATCTGAGGGGGTTCTGGTTCCAGCCCAGCTTCTCAATGGCGGTTTGGTTGAGGATCATGCCGGTGGTATCGGAGGCAAAGGATTTGCCGAAATTACGACCGTGGGTGAGCCGGATACCCATAACCGGAACGAAATCATAATCGGCCCACATATACTGGCAGTCGATCTGGCCCACCGAACCATCCTCCCTGAGTGAACTGACCAGGGCCTGTCCGGTGGTGGCCCCGGGGATGTTGCTTGCTGAAGTGATTCCGGTAACTCCCGGTATTTGGGCGAGACTTTCCCTGATGGTTGGCAAACGGTTTGAAATGGCAGAATCACGCACCTCGATCACCATCATGTTCTCGCGGTCAAAGCCCGGATCGAAACCGAGTGCCAGGCGGTACTGCTTCACGATCAGGATGGTTGAAGCGATCAGTCCTGCCGATATGATCAGCTGAAGGGTCACCAGCAATTTGCGCAAACGTCCACGGTGAGCCGAGAATCCGAGGGTTCCCCTGAGCACTGCAAGCGGATTGAATCCTGCAATGAAGAGTGCCGGCAGGATTCCGGAGATCAATCCTGTTGCCAGGGTCAGCAGCAGTATAAATCCGCCGTAGGCCAGGGGATTTCCCGAAAGAATCCGGTGCGCCTGGCCTGTGAAATTGTTGAATTGCGGAAGCAGCAAGGCCACCGCAACGGCTGCAATGAGAGTGGCTATAACACTCAAAACCAGCGACTCAGCCAGCATTTGGCCGACAATCTGCATCCTGGTAGCACCATGTAGTTTATTGATGGCCACCTCACGGGCTCTGGTGAGGGAGTTGGCTGTGGTGTTGTTGATGTAGTTGATCACGGCCAGGGTTAGCAGGAGAAGTCCGAGCAGGCTGAACATCCGGATGTTTCTGCGGCTGCCGTTTTGATAGGCCTCGTACATAAGGCTGGAGTCGAGGTGTATCGAATGCAGTGGCTGAAGGCTGAATTCGCCGGTGGTACCTTCGCGGTCGTACTGCTCCTTCATGTATTTGCCATAGAAACCGGGAAAGCGTGCCTCGAGCTCTTCCGGTCTGAGGCCCGGTCTCGTTTTTATGTAGGTATATACATGGGCTCCTTTCCATTGCTGATTGTAGCGGGTTCCGAAACCCTGAGTCTCCCATGAGACCAGCGCTTCGATATGGAGGTGCGTCTGGGAAGGCAAATCGCGGAGGATACCGGTGATGGTGGCATTGTAGTATTGCTGTCCCCATTGAAACCGGATCGTTTTACCCATGACCGGCTCATCGCCGGCAACTCTCTTTGCCAGCGACTCCGAAATCACCATGGTGTTGGGCGCGCTGAGGGCCCGGGTGGGGTCACCCTGCAGCATCGGGTAATCAAAGACATCAAAAAAGGTTGAATCGGCAAAAAAGATCTGCCCGGTGAAGTGCAGACGCTCATCATATTTCAGGAAGGAGTTGTGGGTATTGAGGGCGTTGACTCCTCTCATCCTGACCATAGCCTCAATGTCTGAGAACTCCTCCTTCATGGCCGGACCGACCGGCATGGGGACATTGCAATAGTGGTTTACATTGCCATCGGTTGAGCGAACAAAAGCGAAGCGATAGATACTCTCTCCACCGGGCACAAAGCGGTCATAAGAACTTTCTCGGCTCACGTAGAGGGAGACCAGCCATACCGAAGCAATTCCAAGCGAAAGTCCCAAAAGATTGATGGCACAATAGGCCTTGTAGCGCACAAGACGACGCATTGAGGACAACAGCAGAAAGCGAATCATCTGTAAGATCTGACGCTTTAGGTTAGGAGGAATAAAAGTATAAAACCTGATGAACATTTGCTAAATTTTGGGCAAAATGAAAACCCACCCCGTCATCCAGCTGGGAGCCGGTAATGTCGGCCGCGAACTGATCAGCAGGATCATTGGTTCACACCGTAACAGGAGATTCAGGCATCACGCTCTTGCCACCAGCCGGTGGGTGGCCTTCGGATCCGGGGGGCTCAGTGATGACCTTCTGACGACCCTCTCGGGGGGATCCGGCAGCGAAGGCAGTCAATATCCTCTTGGGGTGACGCACACGAATATTCCTCTTGAATTACTATCAAAGGATCTGGAGGGTCGCGACCTGAGTGACTGGGTGGTTGTGGATGCCACCGCCTCAGATGAAACAGGAGATTTTCTGAGGATGATGGCTGAGCAGGGAGCCTGCTGTGTACTTGCCAATAAGAAACCGCTGGTCGGGGATGCCTCTCTGTTCAGGATTCTGAACAATGGGCGGTTGGGATGCAGGGCAACGGTGGGAACAGGACTTCCGGTGATTGTTAAGATCAGGGAGCTTCAATCGCTTAAAAAGCAAATCACCGGGGTCGAGGGATGCTTCAGCGGAACCCTGGGCGTGCTGTGCACGGCGCTTGAAAACGGGATTCCCTTTTCGCAGGCGGTGGCAGAGGCCTACCGTCTCGGCTTTACCGAACCCGATCCCCGCGAGGATCTCAAGGGGATGGATGCCGCACGAAAAATTCTGATTCTGGCCCGGCTCTCAGGCACTCCTGCAAATCTTGATGAAGTGAAAAATGAATGGCTGTTTGAGCCAGAAATGGGCCATCTGAGTGTGGATGAGTTTCTAAGGTCGGTCAAAAAACTGGATACCGGATTCAGGGATCGTTTCGAACGCGCCCTTGATCGGCGAAATACCATTCGGTACGTGGCCTCCTTCACCCCTTCGGGATGCAGGGCGCGGCTGACCGAAGTTCCCATAGATTCTCCTCTGGGCCGGCTGAAGGATGCCGGAAAACTGGCCATGATCCATACATCCGGAGAAAACGATGAGCCAGTGATCGTTGTGGGAAGCGGAGCGGGTGCGGGATCTACTGCGGAGGATTTGCTGAAGGATATGGAAGAGGTGACGGGTGACAGGTGACGCGTGACGAGTGACGAGTGACGAGTGACGGGTGACGGGTGACGGGTGAGTGGGGGGGTTTACCGGCTTTTTGAGTTGATTCACCGGTTTTTATTTTGGGAGGTTGCGGGAAGATTTACCTTTGAACTCATTAACAAAACCATACACATGAAGAAGATTGTATTTGCAGTTTCCACACTGCTGATTTTTGCCGGTTCACAGGCATTCTCCCAGTCGCTCGACGAGGTGCTCAAGAACCATTTTGAGGCGATAGGTCAGGAGAAGCTGATGACCACCACCAGCACCCAGGCCATCGGTAAGATTGTACAGATGGGTCTTGAGATTCCCATGATCCAGACAACGGCCAAACCCGACAAGATGCGGGTGGAGGGCACCTTTCAGGGACTCACCTTCATCCAGGCCTATGACGGAGTTGAGGGCTGGTCGATCAATCCTTTTGCCGGCATCAATGAACCGGAGGCAATGGGACAGGATGAGCTGAAGGCGATCAAAGCCCAGTCAGTTTATGAGGGACAGCTATGGAATCCTGCCGAAAGGGGATTTAAAGTCAGCTATGAAGGAACCCAGGAGGTGGAAGGTACTCCTTGCCACCACATTAAACTGGTCGCAGAAGGGGGGGATGAATACCATCATTTCATCGATGCAGAAAGCTATCTGCCATTGAAATTGACATCCAAGGTGACCGTTCAGGGTGTGATGATGGAGTCAGACACCTTCATGGGCAATTACCAGCAGAAAAATGGCATTGCCTACCCCGGAAAAATTGAGACCATGATGGGTGGACAGGTGGTCAACACCATCGTCATCGATTCACTGGTCTTTGACAAGGATCTCTCTGCCGATTTCTTTACCAAACCCAAGAAATAGATCATCATGAAACTTAAGGTATTTGCCCTGATCCTGCTTGCAGGATCGGGGTTTGCCCATTTGAAGGGCCAGGTTGAAGAAGCCACCTTCGGAAATCTCGAGGGCAGGCATATCGGTCCTGCACGCATGAGCGGACGAATCAGCTGCATTGATGCTGTGGTTTCAGCTCCCAACACACTATGGGTCGGTGCCGCAGATGGGGGTGTCTGGAAGTCGATCAACCAGGGCGTCACCTTCAAACCTGTTTTTGACGATCATGTTCAGTCGATCGGAACCATCACCATTGACCAGCAGCGACCCGACACCGTATGGGTCGGGACCGGTGAGGTTTGGTTGAGAAACTCAGTTTCAGTGGGCAACGGCATTTACCGGACGGTCAATGGCGGAGGAAAATGGGAGCACAAGGGACTTGAATCATCCGAGAGGATTGCCCGGATCATAATCCATCCTGACAACCCGGATATCCTGTTTGTGGCTGTTTTGGGCGCCATGTGGGGCGACAGCGAAGAGCGGGGTGTGTACAGGAGCACCGACGGTGGAGGAAGCTGGACCAGACTCCTGTTTCAAAATCTTTCTACAGGATGTGCCGACCTGGCCATGGATCCCGACGACCCGGACATCCTCTATGCGGCGATGTGGGATTTCAGGAGGCAGGCCCACAATTTCAGAAGCGGAGGTGAGGGTTCCGGACTTTTTAAATCCACGGATGGCGGGACCACCTGGCAGCGGCTCGTGAAGGACCTGCCGGATGGCGAACTGGGGCGCATTGCAGTGGCCATTTCTCAGGTTGCCCCTCACACGCTGTATGCCCTCATCGAGTCGGAGCGGTCGGCCCTGTACCGCTCATTTGATCAGGGCATGAGCTGGGAAAAAATGAGCGATCAGGTGATGATGGGAGACCGTCCTTTTTATTACAGCCTGCTGGTTCCCGACCCGGTTGAGTCAGACCGCATTTACAAGCCTGGCACCACCCTGTGGGTGAGCAGCAATGGCGGAAAGTTGTTTCAGAATCCCGCAGTCACCGGGGGATCCTACCACAGCGACACCCATGCCTTGTGGATCAATCCCGGCGATAACAGGATGATGTACCTGGGCACCGACGGCGGGGTTTATGTGTCATCCGACCGGGGCAATTCGTGGAGGTTCATTCAGAACCTGCCTGTTTCGCAATACTACAAGGTGAGTACCGACCGGCAGCAGCCCTACAACATTTACGGGGGACTGCAGGACAATGGATCGTGGGTAGGGCCGTCACGTAACGTGGGGGGAATCCGCAACGGCGACTGGAAGAACATCGGATTTGGCGATGGATTCTCATCCTGGGCAGATCCGCTTGACCATGAGATCACCTACACGCAGTACCAGGGAGGAAGAATGTTCAGAACCCATCACCGGACGGGAGAAAGCAAATACATAAAGCCCTTTCCCGCAACCGGAACCGGAGATCTGCGGTTTAACTGGAACTCTCCCACCCTTTTCGGAAAGAAGAGCGACTGGCTCTACGCCGGAGCCCAGTACCTCTACCGGTCAAAAGACCGTGGAGACAGCTGGGAGCGGATTTCACCCGACCTGACCACCAACGATCCCATGAGACAGAGGCAGGAGGAGTCGGGTGGCATCACCATCGACAACACCACGGCCGAAAACAGCACCACCATTTTCAGCATTTGTGAATCTCCCCTTGACGAACAGGTCATCTGGGTCGGAACGGACGACGGAAATGTACAGCTGAGCACCAATGGCGGAAAAAGCTGGACCCTGATGAACGACAGGATACCGGGACTGCCTCCGCTGGCCTTCATCTCTTCGATTGATGCGGGCAACTTCAGTCGTGAGGAGGCCTTTATCACCGTGGATGCTCACCGCAACGGGGATATGAAACCCTATCTGTTTCACACCACCGACATGGGCCTTACCTGGAGAAGTCTTGTAACCCCGGAGGTCAAGGGATATTGTCATGTGATCAAGCAGGACCTGGTGAATCCCGACCTGATTTTCCTTGGCACCGAATTCGGCTTGTTCATCAGTCTCGACCGGGGCAACAACTGGATCCGGTTTAAGAACCGGGTTCCCCAGGTGGGGGTTTTCGATCTGGCCATTCAGCCCGACCAGCACGACCTGGTACTGGGCACCCACGGGCGGGGAGTTATTATTATTGACGACATCACCCCCCTGAGGCAATTGTCGCAAAAGGTTCTTGACCAGGATTTTGCCTTTCTGCCGCTGAGGCCATATCATTATACGAGTGAAACCGGTATGCAGGACTTTCCCGGCGACCAGGAATTCGTGGGTCCCAATTATACCGGCGCCCCCCGGGTGGCTTATTACCTAAAGAAGCGACATGTTTTCGGCGACATGTACCTTGAGATGTTCGATGAAGCTGGAAAACTAATCCGCAAAATTCCGGCTGGCACAAGGAAAGGGATCAACCTGGTCAGCATCCCAACCCGTCTCGATCCGCCCAAGGTACCCACCTCCCCAAATGCCCTGTTTGAAGCGGCATTCGGTCCTGAGTTGGTTCCCGGCAAATACAGGATCAGGCTGACCCAGGGTGCACAAACCCATGATACCATGCTGGAGATAGAGCCCGACCCCAGGCACAGCCACTCAGAATCAGACCGGCAGCTCCGGCAGGAGACACAGCAAAGGGCCTACCGGATGCTTGAGGAGCTGGCCGACCTGAACCAAGAGATCCTGTTGTTGCGGGATGAAGCCAAAACCGCTCTGGCACAGGCAAAATCTAAATCAGAACGAAAAAAGGCCGAGGCAATGTACCAGAAGTATAACCAGCTGGTCGATGAAATCTCAGCCACGCAGCCCGGCGAAGGAGGAATAACAGGACAGGTACGTCTGAGGGAGAAAATTGCCGAAATCTATGGAGCCCTTGGTGGCTATTACGGAAGTCCCACCAACCTCCAGCTCAGGGCGCTAGAGCTTTATGAGGCGAGGATTGCCGGGATCAGGGAAGAAGTGACGAGTGACGAGTGACGGGTGACGGGTGGGGGAAGGTTACGGAAGGTTACGGAGGGTTACGGAAGGTTACGGAAGGTTACGGAAGGTTGTGAAGGGAAGCTTTGCTATATTAGCAACCAGTAACCTGCAACCTGCAACCTGCAACCTGCAACCTGCAACCAGTAACCTGCAACCAGTAACC
>CAYGOU010000075.1:0-11809 GCA_964351455.1 uncultured Porphyromonadaceae bacterium | reverse complement strand
TATGAAAATCATGCGCTCGAGGCAGCCGATTGAGAAGATTCTCGGCCAGGAAAACCTTGATCCCCAGTTCCGTCAGAAACTGCAAATGGTCATCGATGTGCAGACATTTGCCCGTAAAGAACTCGCCCTGCCAGAGAGTAGAAGTTACACGGTTTTTTCGCAGATTGAGACCGATTATCCGGGCTGGAATGTTTACTGCGCACCCAAATTCTCAACCCGGCCGAAAACATGGTGCTATCCGGTGGCCGGCTGTGTGGTTTATCACGGCTACTTCAAAAAAGAGCTTGCAGAACGATTTGCCGGCAAAATGATAGCAGAGGGGTATGACGTGTACATGGCACCGTTCACTGGCTATTCAACATTGGGCTGGTTCAGGGATCCGCTGTTAAGTTCCCAGCTCAAATATGACTCAGTCAGTCTGGCAGGACTCATCATCCATGAACTCGCCCATGAGCGGTATTACAGGGCAGGTGACTCTGAATTCAGTGAAAGCTTTGCCGTAACGGTTGAAAGGAACGGGGTGCTGCGATGGCTGAACTCGCTGGGCAGTACCGACCTGATTGAAAATTTGGTCAATGAATGGAAAATGGAGGATCAAACAGTTGAAAGGATGCTTCGGGTCAAAGATAAGCTCAATCAACTCTATGCCAGTAAGGCCGATACAAGCCTGATGCAACAAAAAAAAGACTCAATTCTGCTTCAACTCGCCCATGATTTGGGTATTAAAAACAGAAAGCTAAACAACGCATTTCTGATTCCCATCAGCACCTACCACTCCGGGATTCCTGCCTTTCAGCACCTGTTTGACTCCGTCGGAGGAGATTTTATCAGGTTTTATGATCTTGTTGAGGGTTTAAGCAAATAGGTTTCATGCTTTCGGTATTGCTGATCCCAGCACGCAAATTCCCGCCTACAGATAGAACTGACCCCGGGTCTCCGAAACGCTAACGGCAATGTTGTGAGATCCGGTCGGCAGCCTTGCGGTGCTTCAACCGCAGCGCACGGTTCCAATCGCTGCAGGCACCCTCCGAGTCGCCCTGCTTCATTCGGATTTCGGCCCTGTCAAACCAAACATCGGCCTGTCGGGCATCGATGTCAAGCGACATGGTCAAATCAGAAACCGCCTCTGCATACCGATTCAATTTCAGAAGAATCGCCGCGCGTGTGTTATAGCAGGCTTCATTGAATTCACCATCCCCAATCACCCGGTTGATGTATCCCAGTGCGTTTTCCGGTTCAGAATCAGCGAGGCTGCGAGCCGCTTCGAACCACAATCCTGAGGCAACCACCCCTACGCTGCCCAGGGCTTCGATTCCCTCTTTCGCTTTTTCGCTGTTGCCCGAAAACAGATATACCAGTGAGCGGTTTATGAGTCCTTCAGGGCAACCCGGATCGAGTTGGCTCAGCAGGTCAATCGCCTTTAGGGCCCGGTCATACTCCTGGTTTCGGATCAGCAAGCCGGTCAGCTCGTTGAGCAATCTCAAATTCCCTGATCCCGCTGACAGTGCCCTGTCAACACCGGCACGGGCAAGCCGCCGGTCACCCGACTTATAATAAAATACCGCATGCTGCAGCCAGATTTCAGCCTTATCGGGATGTTCATTGGTGAGTCTTTCAACAATTTCTGCAGCCCCATCCGTCTCCCCTTTTTCAAACAGGTACAGTGCCTCGGCCAGATCCTGCTCCCAGGCGGAATACCATTCGCGCTGCCAAAGCGCCACCCATTGACGGTTGCGATCGAACCCGCTGAAGGCATCATCCAGTTTAATCTCTCTTTCAGGATAATGGCCGGGCTGTTCAAGATGCCTTGCCAAAAAGAATAGGGCGTCATCAATATTTCCCAGTCTGGCATGGATCTGAGCGAGCATCCAATTCCCAGCAACAGGATCGCTTACGGCCAGGTCGCCTGCATGGCGAAGCGCCAGGTCAAAATCCCCCCTGGAGATGAACAACATAACCATCGATTCCCGGATATCCTGTCGATGGAGAAACTCAAGAGGCATGGCAGCGAGCACCTGGTTTGCCTCAACCATCCGTTGGTTCTGAACCAGGTAACGGAATCCGCTGGCCGCAAGGTTGTCTGACTTCTCCTGTGATGACAGGGGAGCCACCGTCATAACCATGGCGGTAATCAGGCATGCAAGCTTGCTGAGCAGTTTACTCCTTTCCATAGAGAACGTGGATGAATCCTATCAGGTAGCGGGGTTCGGTGCCGGTCAGCCTTTTTTCATATACATCACAAATGTAATAATAGACCCCGGGAGGCACCTTCTGGCCGGTCATCATGCTCTTTCCATCCCAATTGATATCGGGGTTGGTGGTCTCAAAAACCGTATTGCCCCAGCGGTTGAAAATTTTAAGCTCTATCCTTTCGACCCGGTTATATGGGTTGGGCCTGAGGATATCATTGATCCCGTCATCATTTGGTGTGAAAACATTGGGCAGTTCATAGTTGATGCAATCATCCACACAAACCACGTTGGAGTATTCTGATTCATTTCCGACAGAATCAACCGCGGTAACCGCATAGCAGGCCGCCATGGTCTCTTTCGGAAAATGCCAGTATTCGGTTTTGTAGGAAGGCGACACCGAATCAATCAACACCATTTCTCCATCCAGGGTGTTTCGGTAATATATCCTGTATTTCGCGGCATCCCTTGCACAGGTTAGATTCACATCGTTCCAGTTGAGCCGGTTGGCCAGGCTGTCACATACCGAAGTTACCATGATGACCGGAGGACAGGGAGGTATCGAATCGACTGGCACTCCGCACAGAATTTGCGAATAATTGATGATTCCGCCAACACCCTGGTCTTCAAATGACCCGGTGCTCCTCACCCGGTAACAGTAGGTGTCACCCTCTGAAAGTCCTGCATGCAGATAAGTAAGATCGGTGGTCTGTCCGATTGAATCCTCACCTTCAGCGCCTTGCAGGAGTGGTACATACAGATGGTTTTGCCATGGAACATTCTTCTCATAGACCAGCCTGATCGCACGGTCAAGTCCTTCAAGCTTCAAAAACAGCGAAGAGGCAACCTGCGGCATGCCTATCCTGAAACGGTTTCCCGGGGAGTCGTTCCAGAGCTCCACCTGGTAAGACCATCCCTGCGCCAGGGTGTTGAGGCCTTTATCGCGGTAAAGGGTCTGGTCAAGTCCGGCAAGTGAATCTATCAGCAACGGATTCACACCATATAATCCTGACGACCTGTAGATCAAATACTTAAAAGGACCTATTGCATCGTTGAGTTCCTCAGTTGTAGGACTGAGCCATTGCAGCAGAATTTCACCATCGGTGGCACCGGTTTTTTCGACGGTCACGCGGGTTATCAGCGGAAACCCGGTAACCAGTTCTGTGCAAACCTCATTGGATGCAAAGGATTCAGCTCCATCGCCAAGGTAAGCAACCACCCGGTAGCAATAGTTGACATCCTGCTCCAGTCCCTTTCCCCCATTTGTATCCGTGAAGTTAACCGAGGCATGTCCGCGGGTATCTCCCACCAGCTTATAGCCGAGGTGGTCCGGAAGTCCGATGTCACAGGGTCCCGGGTTCCATTCTGCGGGGCCCGACCTGCGATAGATCCGGTATCCCTTCACATTTGCGCATTCACAGGGATCCCACTGAAGGTCAACCGAACCGGAGCTTGGCGTGGCCCTCAGGTTTGCGGGTGCCGGCAGGTGCACGAAGATTTCGAGGTTCTTGCTGTCGATCAGCTCAAGTTGCCGGTTGCGATCTTTTGCCTTGACAATGACCAGGTAGGGCTGCTTTCGGGCCAGAACGCATCGGGTCTGCCATTTGAAGGTCGAAATTGCAAGTCCGGGCATCGATTGCACCTGCCTGAAGGTGGCCGGATCGGATTCAAGACTCAGCGGCCCGCCTGTGGCCTCCATCACAATCGAATCCCCGTTCGGGTCGTTGGCACGAATTTCGGTTTCAAAAAGCTGACCTGCGGTTACACAGAAGATACCTGCACCGGTGATGGCAGGAGGCTTATTGGTGGTTTCGTACACCTCAATCTGCATGTCCCGCTGGATTCGGCCGATTCTAACCCCGTTGCGCCACTCTTCGATGGTCATGGCCACATTGTATTTTCCGACCTCTGTCGGAGCCGACCAGATGAGATCGCCAGTGCGCTCATCGACCACCAGGGAATCGCTGAACGGAGGGAAACTGTAACCTTCAATCTCCTTGCCCCCCTCGGCGGTGCAAATGGCCATTTTGTATGAAAGCGAGTCGCCATCGGGGTCAAAGGCCGCCGGGTTATGTATAAAGGTGTAGCCCAAACCGGCCTTGTCAATGGGAGGATTCAGCAATACCGGGGTACTGTTTCTTCCAAGCGCCGGATTGATCACCAGGATGGTCCTTATTGAAAAAACCACATAAACCGAATTGGGTATGTTTCTGACATCCCGGTTTCGGTTAGGATCCTCAACCACAATCTGATAGGTGCCCGGTCCGGGATAGGTATGTTCAAGCTTATACTCATTGAACTGGTAATAATCCGGAAGGCTGACCTTCTTGCTCCGCCGCACACTTACCACGGTACCGTCGCCAAGCTGAACATCCAGGTATTCGCGATCGGCATACATGTAATCAGGCAGCGGTCCTACCGCTGTATAAGTGTTGACGGTGATGCTGAATTGCAAATCACCGGTCTGCTGGTAGGTAATCTCACCCGCACGATTATGGGTAGCCTTAAGGTCGGCAGAAACAACTGACAGCAAAAGAATCAGCAGCAGCCACCTGCATCCCCCTGAAAACATGCCTCTATTTTTATGAATTTTCATGCAAAAACCATACCGTTGCGCTAGAGAGAAAACTGCACCTCGGGCTTCCCATGCTTAAACTGATATGCCTTCTGATGCTTTCCCTGCGTGAAGATGAGTAAATTCTTCTGATCCGAGAAGTAATCGAACAGAATGGTGTTCCTGATTCTGACCCGGCGAACCGTTCTGTCATACCGGAATGCAAAACGCATCCAGACAGCCTCCTCCTTCAACTCCCAGCCCTGACTTATCCAGGCATCCGAATCAATCGCCTGCTGGTTGAAATGAATGACCAGCCTGTCGGTGAGCCAACCCTTCATGATATCAAAGGCCTCAGGATGAACTTTTCCGGATGTCAGTCCCAGATCCACCCCGGTTCGCTCCTTAACGCTATCCTCCAGATCGTCCCAGAAAATCTTGACGATCAGTTCCCAACGCTGCTCTTTATCATTGAATTCAAGGTTGGAAAAACTGAGGTGCAGCGGGTGCGACCAGGCGATCCCACAAAGCATCAGCAAGGTAAAGACCATAGCAGTTTTTCTCATATCTTGCCCTTCGGTTTCCCTGCTAAAATTAATACTTTTACCCGCAAACCCCTGTAAAATGAGCACCTTTGAACTATACCTGCAACTCGGACTGACTCACATTGCTGATTTTAAGGGTTATGATCACATCTTGTTTATCATCACCCTCTGCGCCGTTTATCAGATTGCCCACTGGAAGAAAATCCTGATTCTTGTAACAGCGTTCACCATTGGTCACTCCCTGACCCTGATACTCGCCACCCTCAATTTGGTCAGGATTCCCTCTGACTGGGTTGAGTTTCTGATCCCGGTGACCATTTTGCTTACTGCCATCGGCAACCTGCTGCAAAAGAAAACCACCTATAACCTCCGCCATCATATATACAAATACAGTCTGGCCCTGATATTCGGACTGATTCACGGACTAGGCTTTTCAAATTACCTCCGGTCAATGCTCGCCGCCGAAGAGGGACTTGCCTGGCCCATCTTTTCATTCAATGTTGGCATTGAACTTGGACAGCTGATCGTGGTAGCGGGGTTTCTGGTTCTGGGCATCATCTTCATGAACCTGCTGAAGGCCAAGCCCAGGGAATGGAACCTCTTCTTTTCGGGCGCGGGCTTTGGGATCTCAGCCATTTTGATCATTGATCGTCTTCCTTTTTAATACATGACAGTATGAAAAGAATCATCCTTCCTCTTTGTTCGCTGTTGCTGCTCACCACCCCCGGACACCAGATTCAGGCGCAGGAGCAATCAGCCACCAGGACTGACAGCATCCGGATTGATCAAGCTCTCAGGCTGATCGGACTGGATTTTACCTGGGAGGAGATTCGCCAGATGCAGCGGGGTGTTCAGGGAAACATAGCGGGATATGAGTCAATCAGAAACCATCCTGTACCCAATGACCTTTCGCCGTCACTGTACTTTGATCCCCTCCCCCCGGGATATCCGGTTCCCCCTGCTGAGATCAAACCAAAATTTACAGAACGCCAGGGGGTGGTCAAGCCACAAAATCCAGCTGATCTTGCCTTCATGACCATCTCTGAGCTGGCCTGGCTGATGAAGAACAAGCAGGTCACCTCAATGGAGCTGACACGCTTGTATCTTGACCGTCTAAAGCTTTTTAACGACAGTCTGCTGTGCGTGGTCTCCCTTACAGAAGAGAGGGCTTTGAAACAGGCCGCACTGGCTGACCGGGAGATTGCTTCGGGCCTTTATCGCGGACTGCTGCACGGGATACCTTACGGAGTTAAGGACCTGATGGCCGTTCCGGGTTATCCCACCACCTGGGGAGCCATGCCCTATCTGGATCAGAAACTTGATATGACCGCTGCCGTGGTCGAACGGCTCGATGAGGCCGGTGCCGTGCTGGTGGCAAAGCTCACCACCGGGGCCCTCGCCATGGGCGATGTATGGTATGGAGGCAGAACCCGAAACCCCTGGGATATGAAACAGGGATCGAGCGGATCATCAGCAGGACCAGCGGCTGCAACTGCTGCCGGGTTGGTAGCTTTTGCCATTGGCACTGAAACCCTCGGTTCGATCGTTTCCCCTTCAACCCGCTGTGGAGTTACAGGACTGCGACCTACCCCGGGCAGGGTGAGCAAGTTCGGCACCATGGCCCTGAGCTGGAGTATGGATAAAATCGGTCCCATCTGCCGTTCTGCCATTGATTGTGCCATCGTACTAGATGCCATCCGCGGCTACGACCCAAGGGATCCATCCACCCGGGAAGCTGGATTTGAGTTTCACTCAATCCCCGACCTGAAATCCCTGCGCATCGGATACCTGCCAGATCTCTTTGCACAGGACTACCCTTATCGCATAAACGACTCCCTGGCACTGGAGCAATTCCGGAAACTGGGAGCAAACCTGACTCCAGCTGAACTCCCCGGCCAGTTTCCGGTCAATGCCATGCGCATCATTCTGAACGCCGAAGCTGCCGCTGCTTTTAACGATTTAACCCTCTCAGACCGCGATTCCTTGCTGGTGAGCCAGACACAGGGATCCTGGCCCAACATCTTCAGAACCGCAAGGCTCATTCCGGCTGTAGAATACATTCAGGCGAACCGGATCCGCACCGCCCTGATCCAGGCTATGAACGAAACCATGTCACATTTCGACCTGATCATCGTGCCCACTTTCGGCGGAAACCAGCTGACCCTGACCAATCTTACCGGCCACCCCTGCCTGCTGCTTCCGAATGGCTTTGATGACAGCGGTCATCCCACAAGCATATCCCTGATCGGCAATCTCTACCGGGAGGGGATCCTGTGTGCCGTTGCCGGCCTTTATCAGGAACAAACGAGGAACAATTTGCAAAAACCTCCCTATTTTTACAAGCAATGATCCCGGAAGAAGTCAAGATAATCACCTGTGATCTGGCGGTCAGAAACGCCCACATTCTGACTCTGGATGAGGATTTTACCGAATTCAGACCCGGACTGCTGCTGGTAGATGGGGGAATAATCGTGTATGTTGGTCCTGACGCCCCTTTTGCTCCAAACTACCAGGCGCAGCAGGTAATTGACGCTCGCGGGATGCTAGCCATGCCCCCCTTCTTCAACAGCCACAACCACGCCGGCATGTCAATTTACAGGGGTTTGGGCAACGACCTGAAGCTGAACGACTGGCTGAATTATTTCGTATGGCCGATGGAGTCGAAATACACCACTGCAGAAAACGTCTACCTGGGCACCATGCTGTCAACAATCGAAATGGTGAAGTCAGGCACCAACATCTTCGTCGATATGTACTTCTTTCAGGAGGAGGTTGCCAGGGCATCCAGGGATATTGGCATGCGGGCCCTCCTGGGAGAGGCCATACTGAACTTTCCCACCCCTCATTTCAAGGATGCCGGTTCGTGCTACGACTATGTAGGCACCCTGATCAGCAAATACGAAGGTGACCCGCTTATCGGCGTGACGGTTCCGGCTCATGCTCCCTACAGCTGTTCGGATGAGGTTCTACGGAAAGTGGCCGGCATAGCAGCTGAACACAATCTTCCGGCAACCATTCATCTGGCTGAAACCCTGCATGAATTCGAGGATTACCAGGCAAGGTTCGGAAAAACCCCGACCCGCTACCTTTATGACCTGGGCTTCTTCGATCATCATGCCGTGGCATACCACTGCAACCATCTGAGCACCGAAGACCGGGAAATACTGAAAGAGAACAAGGTGGGAGTGGTAACCATCACCCACAGCAACCTGAAACTTGCGTCAGGCATTTGTCCCGTTACCGACCTCATGAAACGAGGCATCCCTGTGGCCATTGGCACCGACGGTCCGGCCAGCAACAACAACCTGAATATGGTTCATGACATGCGAACCACGGCACTGGTGCACAAGGCCATCGAAAAAGACCCAACTGTGGTGAGTGCCCATACGGCGCTGAGAATGGCAACCATAAACGGGGCCAAAAGTTACAGGCTTGAGCATCGATTCGGTTCGCTCGAGCAGGACAAGGCAGCCGATTTCATTCTGATCAATACCGACCAGGTTCACTGGCACCCGATGCACGATCCATACGCCGCCATCGTCTATGCCATGCAACCCTCGGATGTTGATACTTCGGTAATCAACGGAAAGGTGGTCATGCAGAACCGCGAGCTCACCCGGATCGATGAAAAGGAGTACCTGCACAAGGCCCGGGATTTGTGGCTGAAAATGCAATGAACACCAACCTGCGCAGATAGCTGGCTTATATCCCGGTAAATCTTTATCACTGAAGGTTATACACCAGGTCAGAGACCCGGCTGATTTCAAGAAATGAGGCCCCTTTTCTTGGGCCAAAGCTACCACCCACCAGAATCACCCGGTTTTGCATACTAATCTCCCCCCGGTTGATGAGATAACTGGCCACTTCGCGTTTAAAAGCATCTGTATGTACCTTGGGCTCTATGAGAAAGGGGTACACACCGTAAGAAAGGGCAAGCTCCCTCACCACCCGCGGGTTGTAACAGGCTGCGAAAATGGAGTTCCGGTTCCGGAAGGCAGACAGGTATCGGGCCGTCCTGCCGGTCAGGGTATCCAGGATAACGGCCCGGGTATTCAGTTCATTTGAGGCCTGAACCGCCATGTTTGCCAGAAAGGCAGCGATTTCGTTGTCGATCGATGAAATGGTGTAATCGGGATTTACCTTCACACTCTCAACCTCGAGTGCAACCCGGGTCATGGTTTTAACCGCCTCCACAGGGTACTGTCCGTATGCGGTTTCGCCACTCAGCATGATGGCATCGGTTCCGTTATAAATCGCATTGGCAACATCTGAGATTTCGGCCCTGGTTGGTCTTGGATGCTCAATCATGGTATGAAGCATCTGGGTAGCCACGATAACCGGTTTCTTTCTTTGTATGCAGGCCGAGATCAGTTTTCGGGAGATTCCGGGAATCCGCTCTGCCGGAATCTCAATACCAAGATCACCCCGGGCGATCATAACACCGTAAACATGGTTGAGAATCTCCTGGATGTTATCGACCCCCTCCTGGTTTTCGATTTTGGCGATAATTTTAATTTTCGACTGTTTTTCTTCAAGCACCTGCTGGATGGCCATGACATCCTCCTTACGGCGCACAAAGGAGTGTGCGATGAACTCAAGATCGTTCTTCACCGCAAAATCTATATAAGTCAGATCCTTTTCATTGAGGGCCGGAAGATCAATGCTGATACCCGGGGTGTTTACGCTTTTGCGGGATTTTATCAAACCCTGATTGCTTACCTCGCAAATCAGGTAGTCTGATTGCTTCTCCCTGACCACCAGTTCAATTTCACCATCGTCAATCAGAATCCGGTTTCCGGGAATCAGTACATCCACAAAGCCTGCATAACTGACCGAAATGGCTCCGGGTACCGAGGGCTTGTCGGGGTTGCCATAAACCCGGATCATCTCCCCAACCTCAACCGGGATGGGATCCCGGGCGGTAGTGGTACGAATCTCGGGCCCCTTGGTGTCAACCAGGATGGCTATCTGGTCAGAAACCGACCTTACCGCATCGACAACCCGCTGGGATCCTTCTAATTGCTGATGGGCGGTATTGATCCTGACAACATTCATACCCGCCTCATAGAGCGTCTTTAAAAATCCGGCATCGCACCGCTGATCTGAAATGGTGGCGACGATCTTGGTCAGTTTTTTTTGCATGGCGGTTTATTTCTTAAGCAAAACTCGCAGACTTTCAATGGCCAGCCGGTAAGAGTCGAGTCCGAAACCCATGATGGTTCCAGCCGCATGTACCCCGGTCAGCGACACATGTCTGAAATCCTCCCGGCGCAAAACATTGGATATGTGTACTTCCACCACCGGAATGCCAATGGCTGCCACAGCATCGGCAATGGCTACCGAAGTGTGGGTGTAGGCCCCCGGATTCATCACCACCCCCTGGTATTGTTCCCTAGCTTTATGGAGTTGATCGATGATGGCTCCCTCCCAGTTCGACTGAAAATCGTCGATAGTCATTCCGGTAAACAGTTCCCTGAGCATCACCAGATAATTTCCGAACGACTGGTTACCATAAACTTCAGGCTCCCGTGTACCCAAAAGGTTTAGATTAGGTCCGTTGATGATGAGGATTTTCATGAGGCCAAATTTTTCCCAAAAATAGTCAATTCGGCAGGGAATGTGGTTAATTTTGAATCAAAGAAAACCACGGCGAATGCGCGAGTTTCCGTTCAGGGAGGCATACCGGACCCATCTGCAACTGGAGAAAGGTCTCTCGGCCAACAGCATCGAGGCCTACCTGAACGATGCCGCCCGCCTGCACGAATACATCACCCAGTATCATGAAGGCAAGGATTTCAGGGGTATTACCACCCACGACCTCAGAGGTTTTCTCGAATTCGTATTTAACCAGGAGGTTTCGGCACGAACGCAAGCAAGGTTACTAAGCGGGGTTCGTAGTTTATACCGCTTTTTCATGCTGGAGAAACTGGTTGATAACAACCCGGCCGACCTGCTCGAATCTCCCATGCTGGCGAGAAAATTACCTGAAGTTCTTTCACCGGTGGAAATTGATAAGATGATAAGCTCGATCGACCTGAGCGGCCGGTGGGGGCATCGCAACAAGGCCATACTGGAGGTCCTTTATGGATGTGGGCTGAGGGTTTCAGAGCTGACCAACCTGAACATCCGCGACATCAGCTTTAATGAGAGGTACGTAAGGATTCTGGGCAAGGGCAATAAAGAGAGGATCATTCCGATCGGAAGCAGTGCCCTGAAGGCGGTTGAGCTTTATCTCACCGGCACCAGAAATCACCTGTCACCACAGCGGGGTGAACAGGGTCGCCTCTTGCTCAACAACCGGGGTGGAAAACTCTCTCGCGAGATGGTATTTCTGCTGGTTAGAAAGTATGCCAGGGATGCAGGTATTCACAAGACGATCTCACCACACACACTCAGGCACTCTTTTGCCACCCACCTTGTGGAGGGAGGTGCCGACATCAGGGCGGTTCAGGACATGCTGGGCCATGAATCGATCCTCACCACAGAGATATATCTGCACATCGACCGGGAGTATCTCCGAG
>CAYGOU010000074.1:0-11809 GCA_964351455.1 uncultured Porphyromonadaceae bacterium | reverse complement strand
ATACTGGCAGAGGATTTTGCATCCAGAGGTTTCGATTATGTGATCGGTGTCGGCGGCGACGGCACCATGAACGAAATCGCCACTGCCCTGCTGGGCCACCCTCAGGTGGTCACAGGACTGATTCCGGCCGGAACCGGCAACGATTTTATTCAGATTTTGGGTTTTCCCGACCGGTTTAGCGACCGCGACTGGGAGATTTTTTTCAGGGGTGAAACGATTCAGATGGATGTAGGCACGGTAAACGGTCAACCTTTTCTGAATGGTATGGGGCTTGGTTTTGATGCTGAAGTGGCAGCCCGGAACTATCGTTCGCCCGATGAGGTAAAAAAGGGGGGCAAGGGCAAATATCTCCGCCACATTCTTACCACCCTCTTTTTCTATCGCGAAAAAAGGATGATCGTAAAGACGCTGGAGGGTGAATTTACGGCCGATTGTTTCATGCAGACGGTCTCAATAGGAAGGCGCTTTGCCGGAGGGTTTTTTCTCACCCCAAAGGCCATTGCAAATGACGGACTGCTGGATGTTTGCAGCATCAGCAGGCTTTCTTTGTTTCATCGCCTTAGGGTCTTGACCATGGTTCCAAAGGGGACCCACATAAAAGATAAAAGAATACACTACTTTCAAACCCACGGACTGCGACTCTCGTTTCCGGTCAGAATGCCCTATCACCGCGACGGGGAGCTGGGATACGGTCAGGAGTTTGAAATCAGCCTTATTCCAAAGGCACTGACCATCATTTACAACCCTGAGGGGTCACATTATTTCAGCCATGACTGATCAGGGCTTTAGCCATATCGCCTTTTTTGATGTGGATCACACCCTCATTCCGGAAAACAGTGGCAAGAGTTTGATCCTCAGGGCCCGGAGGGAGGGACTGATGCGCAAGCGGGATTTTGTTCATGCGGTTTACCTGGCTCTTCTCTTCAGAATGAACTGGCGCGACCCGATGAGAATCATTCCCAGGATGGCAGGGTGGCTTGAAGGTGTCAGCGAAAATGAACTTAACGAGCTGGTCAGGGATTTATTTGCAGACCGGCTTGCTTCTGCCATTCCAGATGCCATCTATCGGGAAATGGATATGCACCGAAAGCTGGGCGCCCGCCTGGTGATCCTTTCGGCATCCATGACCCCTGTGTGTAATGCCTTTGCGCAGCATCTGGGCATGGATGACGTCATCTGCACCGAACTTGAAACGAGAGACGGATATTATACGGGAAGGACCCTCGGCAGGTTCTGCTACGGAGATGAAAAGCTGGTGAGGATGATCAATTACTGCCGGGGTGCCCGTTGCATGCTTGAGCATGCCTGGTTTTATTCGGATTCGGTTTCAGATCTTCCGGGGCTCGAACAGGTCGGACACCCTATTTGCGTCAATCCTGACAAGGCCTTGCAGCGGATTGCGCAGACCCGGGGCTGGGCAGTTAGGGACTGGAAATAATTCAAAACGCTGAGCCAATGGCAAAGATTTACTACGTTGGAGACTGGGCGGTGCTGACCGGTCCGGTTTTCGCAGAAAGTCCTTTTCAGTTTGCCCATAAGGGTTTGGAAATATTCAATTATGGAGTATGGCTTAAGAATGCTCTCGAATCCAGTGGAGAACACACGGTTGAAAGCGTACCGGTATGGGATTTCTACAAGCTTGGACCAGGACGCTATGAGGCTATTCTGGCAGAAAATGATGTGTTGATTTTCAGTGATTTTGAGTCCAAACTCTTTCAGTTAAATCCCGATTTTTTTGACCGTACAAAATTTGGGGCTCAGGTTCTGACCTTTCCTGACCGAATCAGGCTCACCCTTGAAGCTGTTCATCAGGGCAAGGGACTGATGATGCTGGGTGGCTGGTACTCTTTTACCGGAGAACTGGGAAAAGGGGGTTGGGGCCGAACCAGACTGAGAGAGCTACTTCCGGTTAAATGCCTTGAAACCGAGGATCTTGTTGAGAGTACCGAAGGCTATCATCCAGCATTAACCAATGCCGGAAAGGATAAGTTCGGAGATCTTGATATGGAGAGTTTTCCTCCCATATTAGGATACAATCAGACCCTTCCCATGCCTGAGGGAGAGGTTCTCTGCTGTGTCAGGGAGACAGGAGATCCACTTATTGCACTGAGAGAGACCGGTAAGGGAAAGGTGCTGGCCTACACCTCGGATCCGGCACCTCACTGGGGACTTAATTTCGTGTATTGGAAGCATTACCAGGATTTCTGGCTCCGGTGCCTTAAGTGCGTTCTTCCAAATTCTTAACTTTAAGAAGTGACTTTATGGTCATTAAGATTGGTTAATATGAAGATTCTGCAATTCTTTTGTCTGATTATTCTGCTGTCAGCCTGCGCTCAGGATCCCTATACAGAGACCAGATTAAGAATGGTAAGGGAGCAGATCATTGCTCAGGGGATTCGTGACAGTGCGGTGATTGACGCGATGGAAAAGGTTCAGAGACATCTTTTTGTTCCCGAGGAGTACCAGCCATTTGCCTATATCGATGGCCAACTGGATATCGGAGCGGGTCAAACCATCACCTCCCCCAACATGGTTGCCTATATGACGGAGCTTTTAGATCTGTCGGTTGAGGATACGGTGCTTGAGATCGGAACGGGATCGGGATACCAGGCAGCCATACTGGCTGAAATCGCAGGCAAGGTGTACACCATTGAAATCATTCCTGAACTTGGACAGGCAGCGGAAAAAAAGCTGCGCAAACTGGGCTATGCCAATGTGGAGGTCAGGATAGGTGATGGCTACAATGGATGGCCTGAGTATGCCCCTTTCGACGGGATCATTGTAACTGCGGCTCCCGACGAGGTACCCCAACCCCTCATCGATCAACTGGCCGAAGGAGGCAGGATGGTGATTCCGGTAGGACCCAAATCGGTGATACAAGACCTGCTGCTGATAGAAAAGATTGACGGACAAATCATTACGCGGAACCTTAAGGCAGCGCGCTTTACGCCTCTGACCCGTTGACTGCGGTCATCTTTTGAAGAGCCTTACCACAGTTTCAAGTTCAGCCTCTTTCAGGTCGGTAGTTTGCTTCAGCACCCTGATCCAGTGTTCGACCTCCTCTGCCGTAGCAGGACAGCCGGTGTTTTCGCCCGGGGCTCCGCGTATTTCGCCCCCGGGACGCATAAAGGCGTCGGCCAGAATGTTGCCTGCGGGATCATAGATTACCCAAAAGGGGATGCCGGTTTGGTCGGCCCTGAGTCCTTTCCGGATCTCCTCGGCTCCCGGATTCTCGAGGTGTTTAAGCTTTTGGGATTCTAAAACCACCAGATGGGCGATGACGAAATTTCGATGAAATGCTGCCTTGATGTCGGGATGCGCCATGAGCGAGTCCATCCGGTGGCACCAGCCACACCAGGAAGCGTGAAACATGAGAAAGACCTTTTTCTGTTGGTCTCGCGCTTTTACAAGAGCTTCATCAAGAACATCGGCAGCAGCCGGGGCCTGTTTGACCTCCTGGGCATTCAGGAGCGTTGATGAGAGCAGGAAAGCCAGGCAAAAAATAATCGCGTTGTTTTTCATGGATCAGGATGGGTAAGCAATATGGTCGAATTGGTTTAAAAATATCGTGTATACAGGCTCCAGAGTTCATCGGCCAGGCTCCAGTAGCGAGCCACGGCCTCCTCTGCCAGGGTGACAGAATAGCGGGTCAGTTCGGCCCTGGCACTCTCCGGATCCGACTTGAGGAGTTCCACCATCCTTTTTTCAAAGTCGTTCTGGCCGGCAAATGCCTTTTCTTCAATTTCACTCCACACCTTTGTGACATGCTGACTCATGGGCTGGTAGCGGAAGCTGCAAAGCTGGCTCACCTGCCGGAAGGACCACCAGGCACAATCGCGCCTGAATTTTTCCCTTCCGTCGACCATGTAGGATGCAGGCATTTCGGTGATGCCGCAATAGAAGGGGGTGTGGGGGGTAAGGGCGGGGTTGTCGTATCCGAGCCATACCACTCCCCCTACCGGATCGGGCAGCCAGCTTCGCGACTGGGTGACCTGGAGGTAGGTGGCCCTCGGACAGCAAATGGTGCGCTCAGAAGGAACCTTCAGGAGTGTGCGGGTTTCGCTGTTCATGAAGGGATTGGCAACCGGACTCTTCACCACTTTGCCTTCGCGGTCGGTGGTGGTCACGGTATGGGTCATGTCAAACGGGGTGTTCTGGTAGTAATCCCTGAAAATGTCAAGCACATCTTTTACCGACAGCTTTTGATCGGGTTTGACCGACAGCGGAAAATTCTCACCATTGGGGTCTAGTCTTAGCGAAGGGGCCACCAGGCTCAGCGCCCTCCACTCTCTTCGCCTGCATCCCATGCTTCTGCGATCGGCATAGGCATAACAGAATTCAAAAGGTTCACCGCTCTGCGGGTCCCACCAGCCCATCTCAATGGCAAGTGAAAAAACATTATCTGAAGCCATATAGTTTTCAGGGTCGCCGAGGTTGATCTGCCGGATGCGACTGGCATTGGCCGACACTCCCACTTCGTCGTCGGGTATCCTGACGGCCGCCCAGACGGCACCCACCTTTCCCTTACCGGGACCGAGGATCTCAAAGTGCCAGGTTTCATGGGGATCGGCGAAGGTGAAGCACTCACCGACATCGTTGTATCCATATTGGCGGGTCAGTTCATCTATGACCCGGATCGCTTCCCGGGCAGTGCGGGCTCTTTCGAGTGCCAGCCTGTAGAGCTCAGGGCAATCTATCAGTCCTGCATCCGAAACCAGCTCGCGTTTTCCCCCGAAGGTGGTTTCTCCAATGGCGAGCTGATGCTCGTTCATGACCGGGTAGGCGGTGTTTATGTAGGCATAGGTCAGGGGTACCTGAGGAATAAAGCCTGCCTCAATGGCCTCAGGGTCATTGGGTTGTTTGGTTTCCTTGGGATTGAGCCAGATGGCGCACTGGTCGCCCGCCTGATGCTGCATGCGGGGCACTACGTTGATCCAGGTGCGGTCGCTGTTGCTGTCGCACGAATGGGAGGTCATGGTTGAGCCATCCACCGAGGCCAGTTTGCCCACGATGACGGAGGTGCAGTTGTCGGGAGCGGTATCCGTAAACGACAGGAACTGAGCCTGAAGTGAAACGGAGAGAAGCAGGAGGGGGAGGAGGAGTCTCATGGGTACTGGTTGAAGAGGTTGAAAAGGTTGAAAAGGTTGAAAAGGATAAAATGGGCAAACGGTTAGAAGCCACGGGCGAACATGGTCCAGAACTGGTCACCCAGTTCCCACCAGCGGTTCATGGTGGCGCGGGCGAAGTCGTTGGTGTACTGGGTTAGGAACTCGCGGTACTTCTCCGGTTTTGGGTTGCCCCTTTCATCGAGTTCGGGTTCCTTACCCTGCTCGGCTTTGTACAATTCGAGTGCCTTTTGCTCAATTCCGGGCATTTCGTTGAAGGCTTTATCCTCAAACTCCTGCACACCTTTTTCGATGTACTGTCGTGTACGTCCCCAGCGAATTTCGGCCAGGCGATTGGTGCGGCGGAAGTGCCAGGCGGCGGCATCGGTACGATATCTTTTCTGGGCACACACTTCGAAACTGGGCGGGAGGCTGAGGGTTCCGGCATAGACGGGGATTCTGGGACTGCAACCGGGGTTGTCAAAAGAGAACCAGGCCACTCCGCCGATCTCATCCGGCAGCCAGTCGCGGCACTGTATCACCTGGGAATATGAGCAGCCACTGATGGCGATGGTTCGCTGGCTTTCAATGGTGCCTGGCTCAAGGGTGTTGATCAGGGTACGCAGGTCACCGCTCATCCAGGGGTTGGCCATGGGGCTGATGATGCTGTCGGGTTGCGGAGTATCAGATTGGGCGCCACGCCTTCCCATGGGGCGGTTTGCCACCTTCAGGTTCTTCATGGCATCGAGATCGGTGCCTTCATAGGTTTCGCGAAAATAGGCCAGTACATCCCTGACATCAACCTTCTTTTCAGGTTTGACCGAGAATGGCAGTTCATCCATTTCGGGATTAAGATTCAGCGAGGGAGCCAGGGTGCTGAGAATGTAAAACTCCCTGACTGAGTAAGGTTTCCGGTCGCTGTAGGCTTTCCAGAATTTAAAGGGTTCGCCGCTTTTGGGATCCCAATACTCAAGTTCTTCGGCAAGGCTGAAAACGTTTTCTGAGGCCATATAGAAATCAGGTTTGCTCAGGTCGAGGGTGCTGATTCTTGGTATGTTCGCTGAAACGCCCACATGGTCGTCGGGAATCCTGACGGCGGCCCATACGGCTCCCACCTCAAAGACTCCGGCCCCAAAGATCTCAAAATGCCACACCTCATTCTTGTCGGCGATGGTCAGACATTCACCGGCATCGCCATAGCCGTATGCGGTAGCCAGGTCGCCCATGAGCCGGATGGCATCGCGGGCGTTGGTGCAACGTTCGAGGGCGATCCTTTGCAGCTCCTCAATGACAAACAGTCCGTCGTCGTTCATCAGGTCGCGCTTACCGCCAATTGTGGTTTCACCGATGGCCAGCTGCTTTTCGTTCATGGCCGGATAACAGACGTTGAAGTATGAGAAGGTCTCCTCCACCTGCGGAATTTCACCTTTTTCAATGATGTTGCGGAGGTCCCAGGATGTTTCGGTATGCATGGTTCCCCAAAGCACCTTGCGCATGGACCCGGGCTGCCATTTTTTTCGGGGCACGATATCGAGCCACATGCGGTAGTTTCCGTCGCAGGTATGGCTGGTCATCACAGATCCATCGGTTGATGCTTTTTTTCCGACCATGATGCTGGTGCAGGAGGCCTTATCTTCCGGTACCGGAACGAACTGCGCAAACACGGCCTGCGTAACAAGCAGAAGGCACAGGAGGAGGAGGGTGGATAGCTTTTTCATAGGAATTATTAAAGTTTACGGTTTACGGATTTAGGTTTACGGATTTAGGTTATTCGAAGGCTGTTCGGGTATTTGGGGTTGAGGGATCCTTCAGGTAGTATCCGGTGCTGTTTTCGATCAGGTCGGCATACCTGGGCACTCCGGTGCAGATGAGGGGCCGGTCGGGTTCATATTCGTTCCAGCTTTCAATAGTCTGTAAAATAGCAGAGAGATGTCGCCCAACCCTGACATCGATGTGCCACCCGTTTTCATCGATCGGGGCGTAAAGGAGGCCATGTTTTCCGGCCTTGACCACAAATTCATCCTTTCCTTCGAGCAACTGTTTTTCACCTGTTATGCCACGGGTGGCATCCAGAAAGGGTTGCGGGGCCTCAAACAGGAGGGAGACGGCATCCGAGTGGTCGCCGATTTCGCGGTGCGACAGTCCATGCAGGTTTTTCGGTGAGAACTCGGTTCCCATCGAGAACCCTTCAAAGTCGGTGAGCATCATGGATACCAGGGTTGCCAGCTCCTGTCCCGATTCGTGGGCCACAATGGTGTTGATCACCGGGTACTGGAGTTCCGCTTCATGCAGGTCGATCACCAGGTCGACCTTTTCCTTTCTGATCATCTCCATGAAGGCGAAGGTGGTGCGTTCGGTGAGGGTTCCGTTGGCTCTTCCAGGCCAGGCGCGGTTCAGGTTACGAACATCCACGTAGGCCAGGTTCTGCCGGCTGGGGTAATGGATGTAAACTTCGGGATCGGGCCATTGATCGAGGGGGTTGGTCCAGCGGTCGCCCATTCTGAATTTCTGGCTTCCCCAGGGAGTCAGGATGTTGTAGAATCGGGGGTAGGCGCCACTGGGTCGGGTAACGGTGGTTCCGCTGCGGTTGGCTGAGAGCACCACGATGAGCCTTCCCTGGGATATCCGGGCATGGCCGGTGAGAATCCAGGCGGCGAGTCTGCCTGCCGGCTCTTCGGGATGGGATCCTCCCATTACCAGGAAGGTGGCGCCCGGCTCGTCTCCCTCGATAAAGTAGAGGTTGCAGTCATTGATGCTGCCCCTGATCCCATCAAAGTAGTCTCCCAGTTTTCTGACTTCGGTCACATCGTCGCTAAGCACCACCTGCTCTTTGAAATGGCGGTGCTGGTAAAATGAAATCCCTGCCAGGATGAAAAGCGCCAGTCCTGCGGCACCAATAAGCATCTTTCGTATGATTGTTGCTTTTTCTTTCATGGCCGTTTATTTGAGCATGAAGAGTCGCAAAAGAAAGGGGATCAGGATCACGATGTAGATGATCTCCCGTTTCCAGTCGCGCGTTTTCACCGCGTTATAAATGATCAGCACCACGATGAAGGCCACCAGGGCGTAATATAGTATTGAGATGATAGTGGTTATCATGTTACAGTCCTGTTAAAAAACCCAGTTGTTTACTATAGATCACCATCAGCGTGCCGATGATGCAGATGAATATGGCAGGAACGATGCACTGTTTCAGGAAGCGGGAGTACTGATCCTTTGCTCCCACCACATCCACCGTAAGCCGGCCTATGATGGCCGTTGGTGGCAGGGCATCTCCGAGGGGCCAGATGACGCTCATTCCGGCGAGGGCCACGATGGGGTTCAGTCCGATGGCGTTGAAAAGCAAAACCAGTGGAACTCCGAATACGGCGGCCGATCCGTACATCAGCACCGACTCGGTGATGGGCAGGAAGATAAAGAGACTTCCGATCACAAGGATTACCGGCAGGGTGATGAAGGCGATGGCCAACAGTCCCCTGACGCCGGTGAGGGTCATGATTTGCACCAGGATTCCGACGGCGGTAAGGGTTCCGATCAGGGGCAGCAGTTGTTTGATGGTGGCTGCCGATATTTTGAAAATGGGAAGCTTTACAGGAGAGAGCAACCAGGAGGCCAGTGCCGCCACCATGAACATCAGTGGCAGTCCGATTACCGGGGTATCATGCGGCCACTTCCGGCCGATGAAGATGAGTCCGAAGAAGAGCAGGAAGGGAATGACAATACGGGTCCAGTTCATGCCTTTCGGAGGCTCGGGCAGTTCGGAGAAGGCCTTGTCAACCTCAATGGGAGTGCCTTTCCAGCCCAGGAAAAAGATGGTGAAAAGGGCAGCCACTACACAGGGGATCAGCAGGGGCATAAAAAACCCGACATAGGGCATGTTCACTCCTGCTGCGGTCATCATGGCCCAGAGGCTCACCGGCGGGGCCGCGGCACTCAGTCCTGCTATCAGAAAGATGATGGCAGCAGTTTTTATCCGTGAAATGCCCATATAGGTAAGCACCACGGCCACCAGTCCACCTGTGATGAGCACCGTTACGCTTCCGGCACCGGTCAGTGCTCCGGGCACCAGCAGCAGCAGAGTCATCAGGATCAGCATCAGCACCCGGCTCCTGTGAAAGGTTTTGATGATGGCCCTGACCACAAAGGCGATGCCCCCCGACTCCTTGAGGATGTTCATGAAGAGGGTGGCGCTGATGAAAATGAGGTTGATGTCGAGGTAGGTGATCGATCCTTCGGCGATGTGACGCACCGGGATCCAGTGACCGGCGGCCAGGGCTCCGCCCAGTGCGGCGGCCAGCATCGCCAGTTCGGTTGATAGCCTGAAGCGAAGTGCGATGATGTAAATTAGCACCATCACGCCCAGGATGATGCCGGCGGATGCGTACATGCTCACGGGCAGGGTATTTACTTGTTATACACCTTTTTAAGAACGTCGGTCATCTCGTTGTTCAAGTCGAAGAGGATGAGGGGAATGTTTTTCCCTTTTGAGATGGTGGTAAATCGACCATCCTCATCGCCCTCCTTTTTGATGATCATGAAGCTGGAGTTCTGACAAACGGCATCGATCGAAAGTTCATCCGAGTTGTCACCGGCGGTGGCTCCCTGCGAGCGGCGTGCCATGCCCTCGATGTGCGAACCGATGACGGTAATGCCCTGTTTTTTGGCCTCTTCAATGAGGGCTTTGGTTCTTTTGAGTTCGTCATCAATCGAAACCCCGGCGGCACCCATTCCCTTGAGGCTGGCTCCGGTGACGATGATCAGGGATTTGTAGGGTTTCCCCTCATTCTTTTTCGCGACCAGATCTGCTGCAGTGGCCATCAGGTTGTAGTCGAAGTTCAACTCAAGGCGCTGCATGAAGATCTTAAGTCGTACCGGTCCCGGACTTTGTCCACATGAGGTGAGCAGGACGGGCTCCTGGGCGGTTTGCGACTGAAGGTCAGAAGCGAAGGCGAAAAGCATCAGGCAGGCCAGTATACAGCCGGTTAAGATGTTCTTTTTCATGATATTGCTTATTATTCAGGTTTCAAAATGCAGTGTGTGCTACCCAAAGATATCAAAATGGCGCGACAAGCCCGTTGCTAAGTGGTGTTGTTCAGCACTCCGGCACGGATCATGATCCATGCAAAATAGATTAAAAAGAGGAGCGAAATCAGGATTTTGATCACTCTTTTTTCATTTTCCTCCGGGATATTGGTCATGCCGGCAAGGGACCGGGTCACCGGATCCCACGGAATGTCATAACGACTCGCCAATTGCCGGATATTGAGGAGGTGGATGACCGGGACCCCCTGTTTAACGAAGGCATGGATCATGCCCTGATGTTGCAGGTCTGGCATGCCGGCCTTCCGGATCAGTCCCGGACGCAGTTTCAGCACACCGGTGCTGCTGCCCATGTTTGGGAGGCTACCTCCGGTGTTGACAAAAAGTTTCACCGATCCCGGATGGTTGCCCTCATAGATGTTCATTCGTTTTTGCACGTTATCCTGAAGATCTGGTTCGAGGATCAATGGTATTCCGGAAGCGCGGATTTTGGCCAGGATCTCATCGCGTACCGCCGGGTCAAATCCTGACCCAAGGTCTTCGTCACCACCAGGCGAACAGCCTGCGAGAGGTTCGCTGACCAGGCCCTCTTCGTATAGCAAACCGTAGATATCCGGCAGGGTCAGCTGTGGGTTGGATGCGCCGAAAGAGGAGGAACCCACCGAAACGATGGTGCGGGTGTGAAGTTGCATCGCACGGGCGGCCGAGAGGGTTGCAATCATGAGTGCGGGGAATGATCCCGAGCAGCCCAGGGCGATGGTGTCGCCCTTTCGTATTCCGGCCTCTCTCATCAGGTTCACCATCAGCTGGGCCCAGGCGGGATTGAGGGTGGTGCGTTTGGCTTCGGGGTGTCCGACGGTGGTGGTGATCTCTGACCACTCCGGACCGATCACTCCTGTTTGCCAGGGGTCGATATCCTTTGCGGCGATCAGGTTATGCTTTTGGGCATGGTTAGCAATAACCCGGAGCGACTCATCCATGAGGCGGGCGGCTTCAATTTGCTGATTACCTGCATCCCGCTTGCCGGAAGAGAAGAAAGCAGTAGCAGCTATCAGAAGCAGCAGAGAGATCAATCCGTGTATGGCCAGAAACCTGTTCATGTCAGAAAAGCTGGAGCAGGAGCTGGTGAGCGAACCATGAAGCGGCAGTTACGATGGCCATGCCAGCGGTGGTTGGAAGCAAGCCCTGTCGTTCAAATTGCCCCGCAATCAAGCCCGGAATCACCAGTCCTATTACCTTGAGCTCCAAAGCCGCCGGGTGAAAATGGGGCAGAATGGCGGTGAGCATGGTGGCCAGGAGGGCTCCGGTGAAAATGAGAAAGACAAACCTGCGTTTTCCGTATAGGATAAGCCAGCGTGAGGCGAGACGGTAGATTGCGGCTGCGAGGAGGGCTGCGACCAGTGTGCCCAGCAGCCGGATGGGCTGATCGATGAAGAGCACCAGGTAGCCCGGAACGATGATCCCGCCGGGGTAGTGGCCGGTAACCCAGATGTAGGCGAGGGCGAGGAGAAGGGCGATGAGGAGGAGGGTGAACATGGGGGTTGCTGGTTACTGGTTGCTGGTTGCTGGTTGCTGGTTACTGGTTGCTGGTTGCTGGTTGCTGGTTACGGGTTGCTGGTTGCTGGTTGCTGGTTGCTGGTTGCTGGTTGCTGGTTGCTGGTTGC
>CAYGOU010000073.1:0-11843 GCA_964351455.1 uncultured Porphyromonadaceae bacterium | reverse complement strand
GCCGGAAAAACCACCCTCTTCAGGATGATCATGAATCAGGAACAGGTAGATTCAGGTGAGTTTTCGGTGGGTGAAACGGTCAAACTGGGGTATGTCGACCAGGCCCATGTTGAAATTGATCCTGAAAAATCGGTTTGGGAGGTCATTTCAGGGGGACAGGAGCAATTCATGATGGGGGGAAGGCTGATCAATTCGAGGGCCTACGTTTCACGCTTCAATTTCGCCGGGGGTGACCAGCAGAAGAAATGCGGCGTACTCTCGGGCGGTGAGCGGAACCGTCTGCATCTGGCCATGACCCTGCGTTCGGAGGCCAATGTGCTGTTGCTGGATGAGCCGACCAACGACATCGATGTCAATACTTTACGTGCGCTGGAAGAGGGGCTTGAAAACTTTGCCGGCTGCGCGGTCATCATTTCTCACGACCGCTGGTTTCTCGACCGGGTGGCCACCCACATCCTTGCCTTTGAGGGCAACTCCCAGGTTTACTGGTTTGAGGGCGGTTTCTCTGATTATGAGGAGAACCGGAAGAAAAGGCTGGGAGACGAAGGACCGAAACGGATCCGTTACCGGAAGCTGGGAGGGTAGCAGCTTCGTTGATTCAGGCGATGGAAATCCTGCCAAGGGATTTCGTTCAGTCAGTATTTGGTCAAAAAAAAGGATGTCACCTGGCTTTTGCTTTTTTTTCCCGGTATGTTTTTATACCTTTCGCTTAAGCAGGAATTCTAGACCACCTATGACCCTACCTTTTGAGGAACAGGTTGATTCTGGTATACTGGAGTCTTCCTTTCGCAGAATGCAGGAATTGCAGTTCTTCACTGAAAGATTAACCTCAACCGGAAGCTGGAGCTGGGATATTCTTCGTAAGACCCTTACCTGGACACCGGAGGTTTACCGCATTCATGACCTCGAGTATACAGGCAATGAGCTGCCTGGAGATGATCTGATCAGAAAAAGTCTCAATTGTTACCAGGATGAAGATCGTCACGAGATTGAAAAGGCTTTTCAGGAATGCTGTGAAAAAGGGATTCCCTATGATCTTGAATGCCGATTTGTCTCGATGAAAGGCAGAGCGCTCTGGATCCGCACCATCGGACGGCCAATTTATGATCACGACCGCATTGTCAGTGTTGCCGGGCACATTCAGGACATCACCGAAGCCAAACTCCAGCAGAGCGCCCTCACCGAGAGTGAGCACAAGTTCAGAACCCTGGTTGACCAGGCTGCAGAAATGCTCTTTTTACACGATAAAAGCGGAAATCTTCTCGATGTGAATGCGAGGGCAATTATGCAGACCGGTTATTCAAGAGATGAGCTGCTTGGCATGAAGGTGTTTGATCTTGATCCTGAAGCCTCCTCGAGAAAGGATCCAGTGGTGTGGGATCAGATCCTTAAAAAGGCACCCGTTACGCTTGAAGTCAGGCATCAGCGAAAAGATGGGTCTACATACGATGCTGAAGTGACCCTGGGTCCGGTTAGCCTGAAAGGTGAAATCCACATTCTCGCCCTGGCCCGGGACGTTAGTGACCGGATTATGGCAGAGCGGGCTCTCCGGGTAAGCGAAACGAACGCCAGGGCCATCATGGAGGCATCTTCAGAGGTGTTGATCCTCATTGATCGCAATGGAACAGTGCTTGATACCAATGAGGCTCATGCTTCGCGCTTCGGACTGAAAAGGTCAGAGATGATAGGTAAACATCTCTCCGCATTCTTGTCAGAGGCTTTTACAAAACAACGCATGGGTTACATCCGGCAGGTTATCGAATCTGATCTGCCCTTTTCAGGTGAGGAGGAGAGGGGTGGCAAGTGGACCAGATTCTCAATTTATCCGGTCAGGGATCTGGATGGTACCATCGACCGGGTGGCGGTGTATGCAGATGATATCACGGATGTTAAGAACCGTGAACTTGAAATTCAAGCGGTCAACCGCCAGCTGGTTGAACTGAACATTCAGAAAGACCGCCTTCATGCCATTCTTGCTCATGATATGAAATCACCTTTCAACAGCCTGCTGGGTTTTGTCAGGATGCTGAATGAGGAATTGCCGGAGCTCTCAGGCGAACAGCTGCGCAACCTTTCTGCCCAACTGCTAAAATCCTCCACAAACCTTTATCAGCTGCTTGAGGACATGTTGCAATGGTCGCAGATCAAACTGGGAACCTTTCCGTTGAAAATGGAGCTGCTGTCTCTGACCGCAATGCTTGAAGATTCGATGAGGCAGGTTGAAGAGGTCAGTAATCTGAAGAAGATCCGGATCGAGCCGGAGGTAGAGGGACCGTGCCTGGTCCTGGCGGATGCCTTATCGTTAAAGTCGGTGTTCAGAAACATCCTCACCAACGCCATCAAATTCAGCCATCCTGGAGGAAGCATCCGCATCACCGCTGAGCCGGCCGGTGAAATGGTTGAGGTTGGCATTCACGATCAGGGGGTGGGCATGTCGGAGGATTTCATGGATAAGCTGTTCCGGATTGACCATAAAACAAGTCTGAAGGGTACCGCAGGGGAGTCGGGACATGGACTGGGACTCATGATCTGCAAAGACCTGTTAGAAAGTCTCGGTGGCACCATCCGGGTTGCCAGCAAGCCAGGCGCCGGAAGCTCATTTTACATTACCCTGCCTTGCGCAAGATAGAGCTCCCGCTGTTTGTTTCATGGCCTACAACAGCAACAGTTCCCTCTTAACGGGAAACTATTTGTTCGAGTGTGAATCCTCCATAAAGTCCGTACTCCAGAAATTGATATGCTTCGCCCGGTGGCTGCTGGTCAGGACCCTGGTTCCAGCTCCATGGTGAATCGATCCAGCCGCTTTGCACCACATGATGGTACCCGAGGGTGTTCTTAAGGCTGCCGGTGATCCGCACCTCAATGCTGTTTTCTCCTTTGATCAGATGATCGGTCACATCGAGACGGAAGGGCTGCCAGCCGAGGATGCCGGCCTTATGGTTGTTAACCCAAACCTCTGCAACGGTGCCTTTCCAGCCTCCAAGTACAACCTCGTACCTGCCCTCAATTTCATCGAGCACAAAGCTTTGAGAGTATCCCACCTGGTCGCCGTAGAAGGGCATTCCGGCATTCTTCCATGACTCCTCACCTGGGGCCACTGACTTCACCAGGATGAAGCCCTTATCGGCAGCCTGCAAACTAAAATCCCCCAATAGGTAAACCGGCATGATCTCAGCGAAAACCGACATTTTGGGGGCAGCCAGTTCAATGCTGTTCCAGCCCTTTACGACCTTTCCACCGGTGGCAAAAACCGGAAAGTGGCGGTCGAGCCACCATTTTCCCTCCCCGGCATGCAACTCCCCGCCATTCAGTAAAACCTTCCATAGATGCGCACGCTCAACAACCACAGAAATATCGTTCAGTAAGTTTTCTTCGCATGATTCATCCACAAAGAAGCGGTAGCTGACCCTAAACCATGTTGAATCCCCGAATTGGTCCATCCCCAGGTATTGCTGGCGGTATTGAATCTTGTGCTGCCAGGGGTTACCGGTAGGCAGTTTTGACCATTCAAAAAGGCGGTACATGGCCTTCATGAAATAGACCTCATCCAATTTGAAATCAGCGGTTTCAAGAGAGAGGTAATCGAGTGTGAGTACATTTGGCGATAAGCGCGAAACGGTGGTTACAGGACCGGGAAGGATTTTGACTTCCGGCATCTCTAATAACCCGGCATTGGATTCAGCCGGGATATCCCGGTTGATTTTCTCATTTACCAGGAAGAGCCGGCTGCCTGCGGGTGGCAAATCGGTATCGAAGGTGACCATTTTGCCGGTGGTTTCAAAAGGAGGTGCGGTGGGGAGTCCGGTTAAAAGGTCAATTTCAACCAATTGTCGTCCTCTCATGCTGATGCTGGCTGATGCCGACTCATCCAGACTTGAGTTGACCAGAAACAGCAACTGGCCATCGCTGAGGATTCTGCGCTGGTGAAAAAGCTGGCCGCCAGCCTCCGGTTCCTGACGAATGATACAATCCTGGTTCTCAAAAATGGCAATTATCTGTTCGTTGGCACTTGCATCCAACCTTTTCCAGAGGTTCGGATGCCTGGCTGCAAGTTGCCTGATGCGATCGGAAGCTTTGCCCTCAATAAAATCCAGGGAGTCAGAGAGACAGTAAACGGGGTGTCCTGCCTCCAAAAACTGCTCTATCAAAGTGAGAGCCGCCTCATCCATGTTGGTCATGGCGGCCGGGATGACCAGGCTCGAATAGGTTCTGGCCAGGATGTTAAGTCCTTTCGCCGTCACTTTCCCAAATCGTTGCATCACCTGTTCAGATCCCAGATCATATTCGCAATGCGACTCTTCAAGAAATTGTACAAATGCTTTGAAGGATTTAGAAAGCTCCATGATCCTGGGGTCATGATAGCGATCGGTGTAATACATCCAGGCTGAGGTGTTGGGCTGTAGCACCATCACCTCGTTTATTTGTTCGCCGGCTGACATGGCAAGCGAAATCCGCCCCAGATAATCCCCCATGATTCTGTAGTTGGTCCACCAGGGCTCCTGGTAGCTGAATGAGGGAGGGTAGTCGAATTTTCTGACCCCCAGCATGCTGTAATAGGAGAGGTGCTGATTCACAAAGTTGACCCCCAGAACGCCCTGCCAGTCGGCCAGTCGCTTCAGCTCCTCGAAGGATATCTGCCAACCGGCGCCTCCGTAGGTTTCACTCAGACGCCGGATCCATCCCCGCTGGTTGGCTGCGCTGGCCAGTTCACGGATGGCCCGGGTGTTGCCGAACTGCTGACAGAGTCCGTCGCTGCAGTAGCTGCGCCCAAGCATATCCACGCCGGGCATCTGATGGTACATGTAAAAGGCCAGTTCGTCGATTCCCTCGGTGGGATAGGGCCATCCATGCTCCCAGTAATGACCGGTCCACAGCAGTCCTTTATCTTCGGTGTAGTCAAACCAGGGAATAAACCACCGGTCAAGAAAGAGCTCCAGCAAGAGAACATGATAGTTGTGACGCACCTGCCTCCATTCACCGGTCTCCTCAATAAATGCATCCAGATGCGGCTCAAGCCGGTAGCCCCATCGCTCCTCGAATCGTTCGAAAAGATCGGGTGTCCAGCGAAGGATGGTACCCGGTCCCTTTGCGGCCGGAAGGTTGGGCTCATCGGTGAATACCCCGGGCATGGTTGTTCCGAATTCTGACCCACTGTATTTTTCATAACCCTCCATGGTGATCCTTAAAAAAGTGTCGGCAACGCCAGGGTAGAGCAGATCAACATAGGGATATCCTCCTGTCCACCAGGATGCATTGGGGTAGGTACGGTAAAAAATATAATAGGTCAGAAGGCCGGAGCCTTCATCCGGCGACGGCTTCTCAATGATGCTTTCCACCACCAGTCCTGCCGTATCTGCCAGGTCGCCGGTGATTTTCACCCCCAATCCTGTTCCGTTCCGGTAGGAGTCGGGATGGCGGGCCGCGACGTGACCGCCGGCAAATCCGCTTGGATATGAGTTTTCATCGTATATCCAAACCTTCATGCCGAGCCTTTTGGCCACATCTACGGTGAAGCGAAACAGTTCGTGCCAGTCGTCCGACAGGTATTCCGTGACCAAACCCGGCCGGGGATGCACAAACACCCCTCCCAATCCCTGCTCATGAAACCGGTTCATCTGAAATTCAATATCCTCGCGGGTGATCTTCTCGTTCCAGTCCCAAAGAGGGGCAGAGCGGTAGGAGGATGGCGGATCCTGGATCAGTTCAAGCAGGGATCTGCCATCTGCCACCGGTTGGTCGGTTCCGGGGTGTGCAGTTCGGGTACATGAGGCTGCCAGGAGAATGAACATGCAAAGCAAGCCCGGAATCTGGATTGTTTTCATGATTTGGGAGGTTTTATTTCTTATGCAATAATAATTCAAGGGGGTGGCAAAACCTTAAGGAGTGTTAAAAGAATTAAAGAATGTTAAATATTGGTGCTTTTGAGCTTAAACCAAATGCATAATTGGGCGTCAAGTTGTATTAGCTATATTTTTACAGAAACATCAGAAGTCATGAGGAAAATCGACAGACGCATCGTTATTGTATTCACCCTGTTTGTTACCGTAGGATTGGCATACGGACTGATGAGATATCTGATCTCATTGAAGGAACCCCCTCCGGTAAGGCAACCAGTGGCCATGAAACGCTTTGTTAAGGTTCAGCCGGTAGCCTACAGCGATCTATTGTCTCCGGTAGAGGCACCGGGAAGGCTATCATCCGTTGCCGAGGTTGATATGGTCGCTGAGGCCTCAGGACGGATTCTTCAGGGCGACGTGATTCTGAAAAAGGGTGCCCGGTTTAATCAGGGCGATGTGCTGTTTGTCATATACCAGGATGAAGCCTCACTGGCTCTAAAGGCCAGAAAGAGTTCATTTCTTAACCTGCTTGCCAACATCCTGCCCGATATACGGATCGATTACCCGGAGCACGAGTCTGCTTTCAGAAGTTTTTTCGAATCGGTCAGTGTCGACAAACCCATGCCCTCCTTTCCTGAGCACAGCGATGGAAAGCTAAAGGTGTTTCTGGCAAGCCGCGGTGTGCTCAGCGATTATTTCACCATAATAAAGGATGAACTGCAACTCTCGCGGTATGTTGTTAAGGCCCCGTTTAAGGGGACCTTCAACCAGGTATACCTGGAGGTAGGCGCATACACCAATGCAGGAGGAAGGGTTGCCAGGGCGATCCGTACGGATGAAATGGAACTGGAGGTGCCGGTAGAACGTTTTGATGCAGAATGGATAAGGACAGGAGACCGGGTCACGGTTCACAGCGACAGCAGGGATCTTGACTGGACAGGCACCGTGGTGCGAAAGTCGCAGTTTGTGGATCCCAACACCCAGTCGCAGACCGTTTTCGTCAGACTCAATAATCACTCCGGAAATGAATTGCTGGCCGGAGAATACCTGCGGGCCCAATTCCCGGGGAGAATGATCGACGATGCTATGGAGATTCCACGCAACGCCGTCTTCAATTCAAATGAAGTGTTTGTGGTCAGGGATGGCAGGCTTGAGCGAGAGCGGTTACAGATTGTCAAGGTCAACGAAAGGACCTTGATTTTCAGAGGACTTAACGAAGGCGACCTGCTTGTTGTTCAGCCCCTTATCAACGTTCAGGAGGGGGTGGAGGTTGATTGGGAGGGTAATCCAAACCAGCAGCCGGCTCAGGGAGGCCCTGGAGCCAGGGGAGCTCAGCAAGTCACTGGTCAGAGCGACCAGAAGAAGCTTGAAAATAGGGAGCAAACCAAATCAAAGTAGATCATGCGACGGATCATAGAGAAGTTTGTCGAATATCCCATATACGCCAACCTCATCATAGCGGTTGTGCTCCTCGCGGGCGTATACAGCTTTCTGAACCTCAAGAAGGCATTCTTTCCCGAAATGGAGAGCCGTTTTATAACCGTTTCGGTCTTCTATCCGGGAGCCTCGCCGGTTGAGATGGAGGAGGGGGTCACCTCAAGAATTGAAGAGGCGGTGAGAGGACTTGTGGGTATCAAGGAGATCAATTCAACTTCGGTCGAGAACAGCGCAACGGTCAGCATTGAAACCACTGGCGAATATCCTATCAATGAGACGCTGATGGAGGTTAAGAATGCGGTGGATGGTATTTCATCCCTGCCATCGGCCGCCGAACGACCCATTGTTTCGAAGCGCCGTTCGAGAGCCGGTGCCATATACCTCGACCTACATGCCGTAGGCAATGCAAAAGTCGACCTGATGACCCTGAAGGAGTACGGCCAGCGTATTGAGGAGGATTTTCTCAATTCAGGGGTCATGAGTCAGGTCTCCATTTCAGGGTACCCCTCACCCGAGATTTCGGTGGAGATCAAGGAGGAGGAGCTGCTCAGGTATAAACTAACCTTTGATGATATTGTCAGGGCCATACAGTCAAATAACCAGGATGTGTCGGGTGGGGAGATCAAATCCGACGAAGAGGAGCTTTTGATCCGCCTCCGGTCGAGGAGCGCTGATCCTGATAAAATTGGCTCAGTAGTTCTCATGGGGCAGGCAGATGGGAGTTTTTTGCGCATCAGGGATGTTGCCGAGGTGAAGAAGAAGTTTGCCGATGCCACCAACAAATCCTGGATCAATGGTCAGCCTGCGGTTTCAATCCGCGTTGAAAAGCTTCCCGAAGAGGATCTGCAATCGATTACCGACTTCGCAAGGGCATACATGAAGGAGTTTAATGAGCGAGATCTTGGTGTCAAGCTGGATGTTTCAAGGGCTTTTCTGGATTTGTTGAATAACCGCTTGAAATTGCTGACCAGCAACGGACTGATGGGGTTGATCCTGGTGATCATTGCCCTATCGATGTTTTTAAGCACACGATTGTCGCTCTGGGTCTCCTTTGGGATTCCTTTCTCTTTTCTGGCCACGGCCATCATGATGAACCTCGCCGGAATCACCATCAACCAGATGACCATATTCGGAATGATCCTGGTTGTGGGAATCCTGGTGGATGATGGGATCGTCATTGCTGAGAACATTTTTCTCCATTTCGAAAGAGGAAAACCCCCGATGCGGGCGGCTGTGGATGGCACCATGGAGGTTTTTCCTGCCGTGCTGACCTCGGTTACAACCACAGTGATAGCGTTCTCTCCCCTGCTTTTCCTTGCCGGAACCAGCATGGAAATGATGATCCAGATGGCTCTCATTGTCATAGCAAGCCTGGCATTCTCTCTCTTTGAAGCATTTTTGGTTCTTCCTGCTCACCTTGGGAGCCGTTATGTGCTCTCTGTAAAGAGTCTTGAATCCCGAAAAACGGGGTGGCGTAAGTATCCTGAGCGTTTTTTTACCTGGCTGCGTGACCGGGTTTATGAACACATGCTGCGCTGGCTGCTCAGGTGGAGGTGGGCGGTGGTTGGAATTCCCATGGCGCTGGTGCTCATTACCCTGGGACTGTTTCTGGGCGGACATGTAAGAAACACATTTTTCCCTTCGGTGGATTTTGACAATTTCGAGGTGAACATAGCCTTTACCCCGGGCGACGGCGAGAAGCAGACCCTTGAATATCTGCGCCGTTTCGAAAAGGCGGTTTGGGAAGTCAACGAAGACCTTAAAAAAGATCTTGGAATGGATGAGAATATCATCCACCGGGTAAGTACCAACCTGGGAAGTGCCTTCATGCGACAGGAGTCGGGAGCTCATGCCGGAAACCTCAACGTCTTTCCGGTTGATCTCGAACGTTTACCGATCAGCGGTTTTGACATTGCCAGCCGGGTTAGGATGAAAATAGGACAGATCCCCGAGGCCCGCAAATTTACCGTTGCTGGAAGAAACCGTTGGGGATCGCCCATCAGCATAGGCCTGATGTCGAGAAATCTTCAGGAACTTGAGGCGGCAAAGGACTATCTGATGACCAGACTCGAAGAATTGCCGGATCTTAAGGATATCAATGAGAATGTGGCACTGGGAAAACAGGAGATTCGTCTGGAACTGAAGCCTAAAGCCTATTTTCTGGGTCTCGACGAAAGTTCCATAGCCCGTCAGGTCAGGTCGGCATTCTATGGTGTTCAGGCTCAGAGACTTCAGGTTGGTCGTGATGAGCTCCGGGTTTGGGTTAGGTATCCCAAAGAGGGTCGGCTGACCCGGGGTCAAATGGAGAAGATGAAAATAAAAACCCCGAATGGTGAATATCCCCTGATCGAATTGGCCGAATACCACCTTGAGCGTGGACCGGTTGCCATTCAGCGGTTTAATGGATCAAGAGAAATCCGGGTAGAAGCTGAAACGGTCGATCCATTTGCATCCGTTCCTGATATTCTTAATCAGGTCAAGGAGAGTATTCTTCCAGATCTTTTGACAGAATATCCTGGTATACGATATGTTTTCCAGGGTCAGCAGAAATCAAGCAGCGAAGCTCTGCAAAAGATCTTTCAGTATTTTTCGATCGCCTTTCTCTTGATTATTTTCGTGCTCATCATCCACTTCAAGAGTCTGAACCAGACCATTATAGTGATTATGATGATTCCCTTGTCGTTGCTTGGAGTTATCTGGGGACACGGAATCCACGATAAACCCCTTTCCATTATGAGCCTCTGGGGCATGGTGGCGCTCACCGGCGTGATCATCAATAATGCCATTGTATATCTAAGCAAGTACGATGGATTGCTGTTAGAGGGAAGAAAGGTGTTCGATGCCATTGTTGAGGCGGGTAAGGTGAGGCTCAGACCCATCATTCTGACCACCCTCACCACCACAATAGGTCTCTTTCCACTCATTTTCTCAAAGAGCGTACAGGCCCAGTTTCTGATTCCCATGGCCATCAGCCTTGCTTACGGTGTTGCCATCGGAACCCTCTTCGTTCTGGTGTTTTTTCCGATCCTGATTCACCTGCTCAACGATGTGAGGGTTTACGTCCACTATCTGTGGACCGGTAAAAAACCGGAGCCCGAAGAGATGGAGATATCCCTTCAGCAGGAGATCAGAAAGACAGAATATGAAGCGAGATTTAATGAAAATATTGATATCAAATGATGACCCGGATTTTTGCTTACGTGGTGATGCAACTTCTGCTGCTATTCTGGCTGCAAGCGCCTTCTGCCCTTGCCCAGCCGGTCGACCTGAGTCTCGCAGATGCAATCGGGAAAACCCTTGAACGCAACTATGGAATCATTGTTTCAAGGTCGGAGACCGAGATTGCCGGCATCAACAATTCATGGGGCAGGGCAGGCCGCTATCCCAGCATAGGAGCCGATCTGTCAACCACCCAGTCCTTTGGCATATCTTCAGACGGAGTCAACGCTTCGCAACGTATTACTCCGGGGGTGAGCCTTCGCTGGCTTCTGTTTGACGGATATCGGGTCAATATTACCAAAGATCGGCTGGATCAGCTTGAGGAACTCTCCGGCGGGCAGTCGATGGTGGTAATCGAGAATACCGTCGAGGATGTCATTCTCGCCTATTATGATGTGCTCCTTCAAATTGAGAAACTTGCTGTCTATGAAGAGGTGCTCAGACTGGCATCTGACCGCTATGAATATGAACTGAGCCGTCGCGAATTGGGCGGTTCTGTGACCTACAACGTATTGTTGGCCAAGAACGAATTTCTCACCGAGAAGGCCTTGACAATGAGCCAGGAGGTTGCCGTCAGAAACAGCATCAGAGCTTTAAATTACTTGATGACTGAAGATCCGGAAGTAGTGTGGAATTTCACCACCCCTTTTGAGGCGGTGATTGAGGATTATGCCATTGGGGACCTTTTATCCAGGATGAAAGAGAGTAACCAGGTGCTGAAAAACCAGTACATTTCATTGTCTCTAAAGCAATCAGATGAAAAGCTTGCGCGCAGTGAACTCTTTCCTTCATTATCGCTTAGCAGCGGTGTCAGCCTTCCGGTCAGCCGGGCTTCAGCCTCCTCTGACATTGGTCCCTGGAGTGGAAGCCTGACCCCAACAGCCGGCCTTACCCTTTCATACGATATTTTCAACGGAGGTGTTCGAAGGGATGCCATCCGCATTGCCCGCATCAGTCAGGAAATTGCTGAAACAGGACTGAAGCAGATGGAGCACGCCCTGACCAATCAAATTCACAGTTACTCTGACCTTTACCAGGTCAGAAAGGCTCTTCTCTCGGTTGCCGGTGAAAACCTGGAGGCGGCCAGTCTTAACCTGGAGATATCCGACGAAAAGTACAGGAGCGGACTGATCAACCAGTTTAATTACCGGGATATTCAGCTGATTTACCAGAGCGTTGCCATTCGCAGGCTTGAGGCGGTATTCGGACTGATAGAGAGCCAGACGGCATTGACCCGAATTACCGGCGGTTTCCTGAAAAGCGATTGATCTTTGTTGGAAATGTCAAAGGAATAGATTATTTTTTTGTCGTGAAAATGTTTATTTTTCAATCAAAAGAATCATCATGTTC
>CAYGOU010000072.1:0-11869 GCA_964351455.1 uncultured Porphyromonadaceae bacterium | reverse complement strand
ATGTATGCCAGTCCCGGTTGCCTCGGTGGCGCCATATGGTCAGGCGTGGATGATGTTTTCTACCTCCCCTCGGGCAAGGCCGTGGGTTATGGTGAATGGGGACCCATCGATGGCTGGCGCCGGACCAAACCCGAGTACTGGCACGTTAAAAAGATATACTCTCCCGTGAAGGTCACAACCAACCGGCTTTCCCTGCCACGTCCCGGTCAACCGGTTACGGTTCCGGTTGAAAACCGTCACCTCTTTACCAACCTCCGGGAAGTGAGAACTGAATGGAGCCTGGGAGGACAACAGGGGGTCACCTCAGCCGATGTGGCACCGGGAACCACCGGTGTTCTCAGGATCCAGACTTATCTCCCTATCAAGGATGGGGATCTCCTTAAGCTGAAATTCTGGTCTCCCCAGGGTTTTGTGCTTGACCAGTATGAAATCGCCATGGGCAGAGAACCTCAATCCGAAATCGTTCCGGCAGGCGAAAAGACTGCTCCCGACCTGGTTATCCAGGGAAACCGGGTGATGCTGCAGTGGCGCGATGACCAGTGGATCATCCATGCCCTGAGCGGCAAGCTTGAACATGTCACACGCAATTTCGAAGAGATTTTGCTGGGCGGACCGCATCTTATGATGCTGCCCCTGGCTTCAGGTCCATGCGATACTGAACACAGCCTTGACATCGAACCACTCAATGACATCTGCCACGAATGGAACGGAAGAATCACTGAAACCGGCACCAACAATGAAGGCCACTATGTTAAGGTCAACGGATCATGCCGTGAAGCTGACCTGGAGATGTCCTACCACCTTGATTCAACTGGAATCATGAACATCCGGTACACCCTTACCTCACGGGTCGATATCAATCCGAGACAAATGGGAATGGTGTTTGACCTCCCCCGTAAATTTGAAAACCTGGCATGGAAACGAATCGGTCAGTGGTCGGTTTACCCCGAAAACCACATCGGCAGAACCTCGGGCATCAGCAAACCCTTTCCGGATGGGGAGGAGAACCTGTTTGAATTTGGAGTCAGGCCCGGCTGGGCCTGGGAGGCCGATCTCCATTCCATGGGCTCGAACGATTTCAGGGCTACCCGTGACCGGCTGATTGAAGCAACCCTGCTGGATGCCGGAGGAATGGGACTGAAGGTTGTATCTGACGGTACGGATGCGGCCAGGGCATGGGTCGGAAAGGATCACATGCACTGGTTGATTGCAAGCTTTTCAACCGCCGGGGGCGATATTTTCTTCAGCTCACACCTTGAAAAGGAGCGTAAACCCCTTAAAACTGGCGATAAACACACAGGGTCAATTCGGATCATGTTAATGGGAGACTGATCTGCAAGGAAATATGTATATTCAAGCAATCATGTACAGAAGAATAGCAAAGTGAAAAGGTCATTGATTTACAGGGTTTTCAGATTTTATGTAGATGGTTTTCGCAATCTTCCCTCCTGGGGACGGAGCGTTTGGATCATCATCCTGATCAAGCTTTTTGTCATGTTTGTGATCCTCAAACTCTTTCTGATGCCTGACTTCCTAAATCGAAAGTTTGACACCAAAGAAGAACGCGGGAAATACATCCTTGAGCAGCTAACCGAATAACTTCAAGCTAAATCATCGGATTTATTAACACCTAAGCATAACAACCTATGATGCAAAGTATTGACTGGGCCGTGGTCGATTGGTCAAGAGGGCAGTTCGCCCTTACTGCCATGTATCACTGGCTTTTCGTTCCCCTCACACTGGGAATCACCTGGATTCTTGCGATCATGGAAACCATGTATGTGAGAACAGGAGATCCTGAATGGAAAAAGATTACCAAATTCTGGATGAAACTCTTTGGAATCAATTTCGCCATCGGCGTGGCAACGGGTATCATCCTGGAGTTTGAATTCGGCACCAACTGGTCGAGCTATTCGTGGTTCGTGGGCGACATATTTGGCGCCCCACTGGCCGTTGAAGGAATTATGGCCTTCTTCATGGAGTCGACCTTCATTGCCGTGATGTTCTTTGGATGGAACAAGGTGAGCAAGAAGTTTCATCTGGCCTCAACCTGGCTGGTGGCCATCGGGGCAAACCTGTCAGCTCTGTGGATCCTGGTTGCGAACGCCTGGATGCAGAATCCGGTTGGCACCGCCTTCAATCCGGACATGGCACGCAATGAAATGACCAGCTTCTGGGAAGTGCTTTTCTCTCCGGTTGCCATTAACAAATTCCTTCACACCATCGGATCAGGCTTTGTACTCGCCTCAATCTTTGTTATCGGAATCAGCGCATGGTTCCTGCTCAAAAAGAGGGAGACCCGCATGGCCCTGAGAAGCATCACCATCGCATCGGTATTCGGACTGCTCTCTTCGCTTCACCTGGCAATGACAGGCGATGGCTCGGCCAAGCAGGTTGCCAACGTGCAGCCGGTGAAACTTGCTGCCATGGAGGGACTCTACGAAGGAACCGAGCGGGCAGGACTGGTAGCGATCGGAATCCTGAACAGCAAGGAGAAGCGAGAAGCCGGAGATGAGTACCTTTTTAAGATCGAGCTGCCCAACCTCCTTTCGTTTATGGCTTATGGGGATGTTGACCATTTTGTTGCCGGGATCAACGATCTGAGGGATGGAAATGCCGCTCAGGGTATCCCCTCCATCGAGGAGAAGATTGCCCGGGGAAAGGTGGCCAGACAAACACTTGCTGATTTCAAGAATGCACAGGATGCCGGTGACAAGGTGACCATGGATGAGATCCGTGAGCGTTTCAGGGAGCAGGATTTCAAGGACAACTATTTCCGTTATTTCGGATATGGATTCCATGATGATCCCGAATACTTCTTACCCAACGTGCCGATAACTTTTTACAGTTTCCATCTCATGGTGGGACTGGGGTTCTACTTTATCCTGCTTTTTGCCCTGTTTCTCTTCTTTGCCGCCCGGGGCGAATTACCCCGCAGGAAGTTCTGGCTGAGGGTGGCCCTGTGGACCATCCCCTTGCCCTACATTGCCTCCCAGGCAGGCTGGATTGTGGCTGAAGTCGGAAGACAGCCCTGGACCATCCAGGATCTACTGCCAACCGTGGCCGCAGTGACCAAGATCGATGCCGGATCTGTTCAGGTAACCTTCTGGCTCTTTGCAGTAACATTTACCGCGCTGGCAATAGCCGAAGTGAGTATCATGGTAAAGGCGATTAAAAAAGGACCCAAAACGGAAGGAGGAACCAAGTAATGTTCGAAGCACTATCTCATCTCGACCTGCAGCACTATTGGTGGATCATCATATCGCTCCTCGGTAGCCTGCTCGTGTTCCTCATGTTCGTACAGGGAGGACAAACCCTTATTTACTCCATAGGAAAGGATGATACTGAACGAACCATGCTGGTGAATTCACTCGGCAGAAAATGGGAGTTCACGTTCACCACCCTGGTGACCTTCGGTGGTGCCTTCTTCGCCTCCTTCCCCCTGTTTTATGCCACAAGCTTCGGCGGTGCATATTGGGTGTGGATGCTTATCCTGTTTGCTTTTGTAATTCAGGCGGTGTCTTATGAATTCCGCACCAAGGCAGGGAATTTCCTTGGGAAGAGAACTTATGAGGTGTTTCTCTTCATCAACGGCGCCGTGGGAACCATACTGATCGGAACGGCCGTGGGAACTTTCTTTACCGGTTCCCAGTTCCAGCTCAATGAGATGAACCAGGTAATATGGGAGGGACCGGCCCGCGGATTGGAAGCAGCCCTTAACATCCAGAATCTGGCTTTGGGACTGGCAGTTTTCTTTCTTGCCAGGGTGCTGGGTACGCTCTATTTCATCAACGATGTGGATGACGAAGCCATATTGGCAAGATCAAAAAAACAGTTGATCTACAACACGGTACCCTTCCTGGGTTTTTTCCTCTTTTTTGCTATTAGGTTGCTGTTCATTAAAGGGTTTGCCTATGACCCTGATACTGGGGAGGTTTTCATGGAAAAGGGCAAATACCTTACCAACCTGATTGAGATGCCGGTTGTTCTTTTGCTACTTCTCATTGGAGTGGTCGGCGTTCTGGCCGGAATTCTTCTCACCATATTCAAGTCCTCAAAGAAGGGCATCTGGTTCTCTGGTATTGGAGTGGTATTGACCGTAATGAGTCTGTTTATGCTGGCAGGATTCAACAATACGGCCTTTTACCCTTCATCTTTCGATCTCCAATCGTCGCTGACGATTGAGAATGCATCCTCCAGCAAGTTTACCCTGACGGTGATGTCGTATGTTTCACTGGCAGTGCCCTTTGTATTTGCCTACATCTGGTATGTTTGGTGGGCAATGAACCGGAAAAAAATGAACCGGAAAGAACTTGAAACTGAAGATCATCTCTATTAATTGCTAATCTGCCGAAGTTATGTATATCATTGAAATACTGTGGTTACTTACCTGGCCGCTGGTCATTCTGATAACCTATTACGCTGCCCGGTTTGCCCTGAAGAAGTTCGAACCCTTTCTGCCTGAAAAGGACGAAAATGAATAGGGCTGTGATTCGCATCTGGTCACCACTGCTCTTGTTGTTGCTGTTAATGATGCTGCAGGGTTGCGGTTCTTCCTCATGGTGGAGGGGCAACCTGCATACCCATTCCTATTGGAGCGACGGTAATACCTATCCCGAGGAGATTGCTGCATGGTACAAACTGAATGGTTATAACTTTCTGGTGGTCTCTGATCATAACCGTCTGCAGGAGGGAGAGCGGTGGAGGAAGAGGGCCGAGGGAGATTCGATCCGCCTCCTGCCCCTTGAAGAGTACAGATCAGACTATGAAGAGCCGCAACGATTTCTCCTTATCCACGGAGAAGAGGTCAGCGATGCATCCCAGGGCAAGCCAGTTCACCTGAATGCAATTTATACCAGCAAGGTAATTCAGCCAACAGGGGGAGTGACGGTTGGTGAGTGTCTGCTGAACAATGTGGTGAGAATGCGTGAGGAGATGACTCCACAGGGTTTTGGTGAATGGATCATGGTGAACCATCCAAATTTTGGCTGGGCACTCAACGCCGAGGATCTGGCTTTGTCGACAGCCCGATTTTTTGAGGTTTTCAACGGACATCCTGCGGTCAGGAACTGGGGAGATTCAATTCACCCTTCGACAGAGGAGCTATGGGATGAGGCAAACCGATACAGAGCGGTGAATGGCCTTCCCCTGCTGTTGGGAACCGCTACGGATGATGCCCACCATTATCATAAAATGGAGCCAGAACTGGCCAATCCCGGAAGAGGATGGGTTCAGGTCAGGTCGGCAGATCTTTCACCGGAGGCTCTTTACCAGGCGATGATTGAAGGTCAGTTTTATGCAACCACCGGCGTTGAGATCGATGAGATCAAAATCTCACGGCGTTCATACCGGATTAAAGTGAGACCGCTTCAAGGTTTTTCCTATAAGGTTCAGTTCTTCGGGATCCTGGAAAAGGATACTGAATCGCAAATACTTGCAGAGGTTTCAGGAACGGAAGCGACCTATGAATTTTCAGGTAAAGAGCTGTTCGTAAGATCCAAAATCCTGTCTGACAAGGTCCATCCCAATCCATTCAGCCTGGGTGAAACGGAAATGGCCTGGACACAGCCGGTAAAGGTTTCAGGCTCGCTCACGGGAAGATAAACCCTCTGCAACGGCGCCGAAAGCATAATAGAGGAGTACCAGCAGAAATAGTCCGGTATACCTGGTAAGCACCAGAATCAGGATCGCTGAGAGTAAAAAGGCGATCCTGACTTTATTATCGCTGAAGCTTAAATTCTTGGGCTTTAAAGAGTATATCCTGACCGGAATCAGCATCAGCGCGGAAATGGTAATGGCATAGATCACATAAAACATGGGCAGATCAAATGCGATTGCCAGAAAAGATCCGGGCTGCCGGTCGAGAATGACCGGAATGCTAAGGGCCATCAGTGCGTTGGCGGGCGTGGGCAATCCGGAAAACGAGCCCTGCTGGCTCTGGTCAATGTTGAATCTGGCCAGCCTTAAGGCTCCGGCCAACGGCAGCAGAAAGGGAAATAACAGCATCAGTATCTGGTGAAATGGTAATCCGAACGAGAAGCCCTGAAGTCCAAGCTTATTAAGCAGCAATACGTAAAGAATAACTGCTGGCGCAAGTCCGAATGATACCACATCCGCCAGTGAGTCGAGCTCCTTGCCCAGTGGCGAAGTGACCTTGAGCAGCCGTGCTGCGAATCCGTCAAATATGTCACAATGGAAGGCTATCATAAGAAAATAGGAACTGACGAGGAGCTCTCCGCTCAGGGCAAGCACGATGGCAAAGGATCCGAAAAGGAGGTTGAGCAAGGTCAGGGAGTTGGGAATATGCCGGTACCATTTCATTTTTTAAGGTCTGAGTGTTACTGAAGCAATAATATCCGACGAAATTAGTTAAAAAAGATAGTTTGCTTATCTTCGGAAACCATTCGTTCAGGATTGATGAAATTCAAGGTATTGTGGATTTTGGTGTTGCTGATTCTGTTTGGGAATCAGCTAAAGGCGCAGGTTAAGTACAGCAATGAGTTTCTCTCAATTGGCGTAGGGGCCGCCTCAATGGGTATGGGTGGTGCCGGTATCGCACGCATCACGGATGCCACAGCAGCATACTGGAATCCGGCAAATCTGGCTCGGATGCAGGGACGTTGGGATATGAACCTGATGCATGCCGAATATTTTGCGGGACTGGCACAATATGACTACGGTGCGGTCTCCTGGAGAATGGATCAAAATAGCGGAATAGGCCTTTCTTTCATCCGGCTTGGGATCGATGACATTCCCAATACCCTTGAGTTGATTGATCAGGATGGAAACATCCGCTACGATCGCATCAAGACCTTTTCTGCCGCCGATATGGCCATCCTGGGGTCCTATGCAAGAAAACTTCCGGTCGCCGGATTGCAGGTTGGAGGAAGCTTCAAACTGGTACACCGCAGAACAGGGGAGTTTGCAAGGGCTTGGGGATTCGGACTTGACGCAGCGGTATCATACCAGCTGAATCAATGGCATTTTGCAGCAGTCGCTCGGGATATCACAGGAACCTTTAACGCCTGGAGTTTCAATACCGAGGATCTTTCAGAGGTTTTTGACCTGACCGGGAACGAACTTCCCGAGAACTCCCTTGAGATTACCTTGCCCAGGCTTATTCTTGGGTCATCCAGGGATTTCAGGCTTGGCGGGCAATGGATGCTTGGGGCCGCTCTCGATCTTCATTTTACTTTTGACGGCAGGAGGCATGGGGTCCTGGTCGCTGGCCCCATTACCGTCGATCCCTATGCCGGAATTGAGATCTGCTATGCAGAATGGTTATATGTCAGGAGCGGTTTGGGAAATCTTCAACGCATACCCAGCCTCGAAGGACAAAATTCTCTTTCATTACAGCCAAATCTAGGCATGGGGGTGCGTTACCGCAATTTCTTCATCGATTATGCCCTCACCAATTTGGGGAATGCCGGAGTTGGACTTTACTCAAACCTCATCTCGTTGAGGCTGAAAATTGAATAAAAAAAAGAGAGTGTCCCATTGAGACACCCTCTTTTCCTTCAAAATAACACTGAAACCTATTTCTTTTCTTCGCCTTTTGAAGATTCTTTCTTTTCACCACAGGTACTGGTGCAGGCGACTCCGGTATGACAACCAACGGTCTCTTTTTTGGCTTCGGTGCAGCATGAAGCTGCTTTCTCAGCTTTCGCTGCCTTCTTGGAGGCCTTTTTGTTCTTGTCCTTGTCTTTGTCCTGGTCAACAACAACCTTGGCAACGGTCTCGTTCATGGCGATCACGGGGGCTGCATAAGCTCCTACAAAAGCGACGAGCATCAGAATTGCAAAAAATTTCTTCATGATCTTGAGTTATTTGATTTGATTGCTAAGTAAGACAATCCTGTTGTGATAAATTGTTAAACAGTCGTTAAACAAAACGGATTAACGCATTTTTAACGATACCTGATTTACCAAGCCGCGAGAATGGTCTCCCTGCCTGTCGTGAGATCACCCAACTTGACAAGCAACCTCGCCTGTGTGGGGATCAGTAGGTCAACCCTGCTGCCAAATTTGATGAACCCAAGCTCATCGCCCATCTCAACATGCTGTCCTGCCTTGGGATAGGTGACCACCCTGCGTGCAAGCAGGCCGGCAATCTGCCTGACCAGGACCATCCGTCCGTGGTCATCTTCAATGACAAGGGTGGATCTTTCATTGACCATCGAGGACTTTGGCCTCATGGCAAGGAGGTGCCGGCCAGGGGAGTAACGCGACTTTCTTACCGTCCCGCCAACCGGTACCCAGTTGGCATGTACATTGTTGACTGACATAAAAATTGAAACACGGTAAGCTTCATCACAGCCAACCTCCAATCCGTTAACCTTGCTGATGTCAATTATCTTTCCATCAGCAGGTGCCAGGATATGGGAGCCGGGCTCAGGCATATTTCTTACAGGAAGCCTGAAAAAGCGAACGATAAAAAGCCAGAGGAGTATCAAAAAGGATCCTGAAATAAGGGTCAGCCATATCAAACCGATAATCCATTGAATTAACAAAAGCAGCAGGATGATCATTCCAGCCGACCTGACCAGGGTTCCATATCCTTCACGGTGTATTTTCATGCGAGGTGGTAAATCAGGATGGTGATGTAAACAACGGGAATGGCAAAGAGCAGGCTGTCAAGCCGGTCGAGAATACCTCCGTGACCCGGCATGATGGAGCCACTGTCTTTAACACCTGCTGACCTTTTCAACCAGGATTCGACGAAGTCCCCGAAGGTGCCAGAAAGAATGATGAGCAGGGTAAGAAGGTAATAGAGTGGGGTGGGAATCAGCTCAAAAAGACCCCTCATGGCCCAGGCTGCCACAAAAGTTAACAGAATGCCTCCTGCCAGTCCTTCAATGGTTTTTTTAGGGGTAACCCTTTTGAATAGCGGGTTTCTCCCTATTGCCATTCCGGTAAGGTATGCAGCTGAATCGTAAATCCAGATGACAATATATACAAAAAGAAGAAGGCTGATGTTGTATCCTTCGGCAAGCCTGCTGTAAACCAGTCCGCTGGCCAGTCCTAGCGGCAGCGCAACGTAGAGGGTGCCAAGCAGCAAACCGCCTGCCGATTCAAATCCTGATTTACCTGGCAGATAAAGGGTCAGTATGAGGATTGCAAGCAGCAGACAGAGCATGACCGCAGGGATCAGCTCTTTAATATCGTAGTGATGGCCAATGAATAGTGCCATGAAGAGGATGATGCCAATAGCAATTCCAACAACCATCATCCGGTTACCGGATCCCTGCCCTGACATTCTGTAAAACTCGCTGAGGCCCAAAACGACCAGCACCGCGAAAAGGAATGCAAAAGCCCACGGATGGATCAGCAGGGATCCAACCATTGCCAAAACGTAGATCAAACCTGAGAGGGTGCGTGTCAGGATCTGCTTCAAATGTCTGAGGTTATTAGAATTTCAGCGGCTTTTCCGGCCTCTTCCGCTTTAACGTAAATCTCGAGGTCACCGAAGGCGAGGTAGGATGAATCACGCTTATTGATTACCATCGCATCGATCTCATGTTCGGCGAGAAGTATCTTTGCCAATTCAGCCTGGCGGTCATCACCCACCGTGTAAACCAATGTCCATCCAGTTTCCATATGTCAAAGTTCATTAACCAAAAAGAGATAAAAATCCTTGGGTCCGTGTGCACCCAGCACCAGGGTCTTTTCAATGTCGGCGGTGCGACTCGGACCGGTAATCAGGGATACCTGTGAAGGAATTTCCGGGTATTTCAGTCTGAGTTTCTCGAGGGCCTCTGATAATTCGATGACCACCTGGCCGGAGAACCCTATCACCACATGAACCGGTGGATGGGAAAAGGCCTTTCTGCCTGCCCCCTGCCCCGAAGAAACCATAACACTCCCGGGTCGGGCGATCATGAATTCACAACCGGTGACCGAGGCTTCGGCTTGTTCTATGTCTGCAGGATCTTCCGAAAATGGGATGCGGGCCTTTTTAAGAATGGCCTGGATGTTAGGTTCGAAACAGGCGATACGGGACCAGCCTCCATCCTTAACCAGGATTTTCAGGGCGTCAACAACTTCATCGGTGTTGGTGCAATACGAGAATTTTCCCTTTACATCCACAAGGTTACGGGCAAAGACCAGCTCAGGAAGCTCATCAACAGGGTCGAGGTAAAGCCGTGAATCCCTGACCGGTCGTTCGGTTTTCACCTTGATCCGCCTGTCGGGGGTGTTCCGCCCCTCCCTGATTCTGTCAAGAATCCTCTTTTTCGACTCCTGGGTGGTCATTTTCCTGGATGTACTCGTTCACAACCCCTTTTCTCGGACCGAAAATGCTTTCAAGGTCTTCGGCAAAGATCACCTCCCTCTCCAGCAGCATTTCAGCCAGTTGCTTGTGTCCGTCTAAGTTTTTCTCCAACAGTTCTTTTGCCCGCTGATAGGCTTCATTCAGGATTGCTTTGGCCTCCAGATCGATCAATTCAGAGGTTTTGTCGCTGTATGGTTTGTTGAATGCATATTCGGTCTGACCGGTTGAATCATAGAAACTGATGTTGCCGATTTTATCGCTCATGCCGAAGAAAGTAACCATGGCATAGGCTTGCTTGGTAGCCCGCTCAAGGTCGTTCAGCGCTCCTGTGGATATTTTTCCGAAGGCAAGTTCCTCCGCTACCCTTCCTGCCAGGGCTGAACTGATTTCATCCATGATCTGATCGCGGGTGGTCAATTGACGCTCCTCGGGCAGATACCAGGCTGCTCCAAGAGCTTTGCCCCGCGGTACGATGGTTACCTTAACAAGCGGGTGGGCATGCTCAAGCAGCCAGCTTACCGTTGCGTGTCCCGCTTCATGGTAGGCTACCGCCCGCTTTTCGTCCTGGCTGATCAATTTGTTCTTCTTCTCAAGTCCACCGATGATCCGATCAACTGCGTCGAGAAAATCCTGACGCTCAACCAGCTTCTTGTTCCTTCTGGCTGCGATCAGGGCCGACTCATTGCACACGTTGGCAATGTCGGCACCGCTGAAGCCGGGTGTCTGCTTGGCGAAAAAATCGATATCGAGGGTTGGATCATACTTTACATTTCTCAGGTGAACCTTGAATATCTCCCTTCGTTCATTCAAATCCGGAAGTTCAACATGAATCTGCCGGTCGAAGCGACCTGCCCTAAGGAGGGCTTTATCAAGAATGTCAGCCCGGTTTGTTGCGGCCAGAATGATGACCCCTGAATTCGAAGCAAATCCGTCCATTTCGGTCAGCAACTGGTTCAGCGTATTTTCCCGCTCATCATTTGAACCATAGTTGGGGTTTCTTCCCCTGGCGCGACCGATGGCATCGATCTCGTCAATAAATACGATGCAGGGAGCCTTCTCCTTGGCCTGCTTGAAGAGGTCACGAACCCTGGATGCACCCACGCCAACAAACATTTCAACGAAGTCAGAGCCCGACATCGAAAAGAAGGGGACATTCGCCTCACCGGCCACCGCCTTTGCAAGCAGCGTTTTTCCGGTGCCCGGAGGACCAACCAGCAGGGCGCCTTTGGGAATTTTTCCACCAAGCTGCGTATATTTTAGCGGGGTCTTAAGAAAATCAACGATCTCCATGATCTCTGTCTTGGCCTCTTCAAGTCCTGCAACATCCTTAAAGGTGACATTGATGTTGTCCTCCTCCTTGTTGAAAATCTTAGCCTTGCTCTTGCCAACGTTGAAAATGTTACCCGCTCCCCCCCCACCTCCGGCGCCACTCATTCGCTTGAAAATGAAGAGCCAAAGCACGATAAGAAGTCCGATCGGAACGATCCAGCCAAGCACCTCCATCATAATATCCCTACGGGTATCAACACTATAGGTTATGCGCCGGTCGGCCGAAAGTTCTTCCTGGGCGATGGCATCTCGAATTACGCCTACAATGGCA
>CAYGOU010000071.1:0-12025 GCA_964351455.1 uncultured Porphyromonadaceae bacterium | reverse complement strand
CAATGGGTCGAAATGCTGATCGTATTGCTTGCATCGGTACCGCTTTACGTTTGTGCCACCGGGTCAATTCCGCTTGCAGCAGTTCTTCTGATGAAGGGCATCAGTCCTGGTGCCGCCCTCGTTTTTCTGATGGCCGGTCCGGCTACCAATATTGCTACAATAGCTGTGGTGGGAAAGGCAATGGGGGGAAGAGCCCTTTTTGTTTACCTGGCTTCGATTATTGGGGGAGCGCTTCTTTTCGGGAGTATGATCAATCTGTTTCTTCCGCACGAGTGGTTTTATGGTATGATGTCGCATGAGCACCAACATAACCATGAAGGGGCCCCCGGCTGGTTTGCCGTTTCGTCTCTATTTTTCCTATCTGCACTGATGGCGCTGGCCGTCTGGAATAAATACATAAAATCACGCATAAGGATGAGAACCAAAACTGAGAACGGGGAGCTTAGCGGCCACTTGACCATTCTTGAGGTTGAAGGCATGACCTGTAACCATTGCAAAATGTCGGTTGAGAAGAACCTTTCAGCGTTTCCGGGTATTGAAGAAGTTGTTGCTGATCCTCAGTCGCATGAGGTTCGAATCAAGGGCTCAATCAATGATTTGGATGCGGTCACCCGGAGTATCAATGAACTGGGGTACCGATTCAAAGGAGTCAAAAGCCGAAAATAGGCATCAGAAAGGGCGAAGGTTTGGTTTCGACATATCTGCATATAATGCTATATTCGCATCAAAACTATTATGCCGACTGCGAAGGGACAATATGCCGGGGAATTGCGAACACAGAACCTGCATCTCCAATCTGGACAGGAACTGGTGACCGATGCACCTACCGATAATCAGGGCCTGGGACAGGCCTTTTCTCCCACCGATCTTCTCGCGACTGCCTATGCAACCTGCATGATTACCATTATGGGTATCAAGGCAAGGGACAAAGGGCTGAACATGGATGGAACCACCTATGATGTGACCAAGGTGATGTACGCTGAGCCTCGCAGAATTGGTGAGATTCATGTTACCATTAGTTTTCCTGACCGGGGCTTTTCTAACAGAGACCGCAAGGTTCTTGAGGCGATAGCGCACACCTGTCCCGTTGCACTCAGTATTCATCCCGAAATTAAGAAGGTGGTTGTATTTAATTGGTAAATAATGAGTTATGAAAATAATTGAACGGATTTACAAGGTCATCATTTCAATGGGTTTCATGGGTGTTCTTTTGGGATTGCTTGCCGCTACCATGGCGGTAGCCACCTTTATCGAAAGCAGCCATGGCGCAACAGCTGCCCAGGGTCTCATATATCAGGCCTGGTGGTTTGAGTTGGCCATCCTCTTTGTTTTTGTAAACATTTTCATCAACATATTCAGATTCAAGCTTTACACCCTGAAGAAGCTGCCGGTTTTCATTTTTCACGTTGCCTTTCTGGTGATCATTCTGGGAGCAGGCCTGACCCGTTTCACCGGTGTTGAGGGCACCCTTAGAATCAGGGAAGGGGCGAGCGGAAGTACCTTCCAGAGTTATGACAACTATTTTTACCTTCAACTAAGCCGCGATGGCCAGACGGCAGAAAAACTCCAGAAGGTATACCTGTCAGCCCTTACCAGAAGGCAGGTCAATATGAGCCTCAGATTCGGTCATGATCGTATCCGAATCAGGAGTGTTGATTTCGTCAAGGGAGACCGGATGCAAATGAATTCTCAAATGGGTGGCGGAGGTATGCACCCGGATGTATTACAGGTCAGGTTCAAACTTAATAAAAGCGAAGAGACCCTGGTAATTCGTGGCGTGCCGGGTACGCCATTTCTACCCAACCAGTTTGAAATTGCAGGTATTGAGATCACCGCAGGTTTTGGAGTCAAGTCGCTTGAATTGCCCTTTGAATTGGAGCTGAGGGACTTCCAGCTCGACAGGTATCCGGGATCTAACAGTCCCTCCTCCTTTGCCAGTGAAGTTACCCTGATTGATGAGGAGCACCAGGTGAGAAGCGAATACAGGATTTTTATGAACAACATTTTGAAATACAGGGGTTACCGGTTTTATCAATCCTCCTATGATACCGATGAAAAGGGAACGGTTCTCTCTGTGAATCACGACCAGTTGGGCACTACAGTAACCTATGTTGGCTATGCACTGATGATCATATTCATTATTCTGGCTCTTTTTGCCCCGGGATCTAAGTTTCAGCTGCTGATCCGCAAGACAGCCCGCAAACCGGCGGCCGCCATCTGGATTGCCGGACTGATGCTGCTTGGCTCATCGGCTGTTCAGGCCCAACCCATTAAGATCGACAAGACCGACGCCAAAGCATTCGGAAAGCTCTGGATCCATGGGAGCGAGGGTCGGATTAAGCCTGTGAACACCATTGCCTTTGAGATCATCAGGAAGGTTACGGGTAACAACAATTACGAGGGTTATTCAGCGGAACAATTCTGGCTCAGTCTGATGCTTGATCCCGAACATTGGGAGCAGCAGGCCCTTTTCGAAGTCAAGCTCCCCGAATTGAAGCAGGTTTTACGCCTGAGAGGCGACATGGCCACATTCGGAGATTTCTTTATCAACGGACAGTATGCCCTGAGTCAGAAGGTGAATGAAGCCTACTCAAAGAAGCCCAATCAGCGAAATGCACTTGACAAGGCCATCATGAAGGTGGATGAAAAGGTCAATGTGTTTTATATGGCATTAACGGGACAATTGCTTACGATATATCCCGATCCTCGCGATTCGCATGCCCGATGGCTGAGTCCTGCGGATACCCCCAAGGGTTTCCCTGTGCAGGACAGCCTGGTGGTTAAAGGGACCTTCACCGGTTTTCTGGAGGCGCTGTCAAAGGGGAACCGCACAGAGGCCGCCACTTTCATCAGGGGCATTGGTGATTACCAGCTGAAGCATGGCTCAGATGTGCTGCCTGTAACTTCGAGGGCAAGTTTGGAAATGGTGTACAACAAGTGGTTGGTCTTTGAGAGATTGGCGATCATTTATGCCATCCTGGGTATGGTTTTTCTGGTGATTCAATTCATGGCCATGTTTCGGCTGAAGGATTGGCACCGGCCCGCCGGTACCGTTCTCATTGTTCTTACATGGGCCGCTTTTGCTCTGCATACGGCAGGACTGGGGATTCGATGGTACATATCGGGACATGCCCCGATGAGCAACGGCTATGAATCGATGATTTTTGTGGCCTGGGGTACCATTCTGGCCGGGATTCTTGTGGCCAGACGCTCCAGGATGTCGGTGGCTCTAACTTTGGTTCTTGCGGCTCTGTCGCTGCTGGTGGCCCATATGAGCTGGATGAATCCTGAGATTACTCCACTGGTGCCGGTTTTGAAATCCGTATGGCTAACGATTCATGTCGCGGTCATTATGACGAGCTATTCATTTCTAGGTCTGGGTGCACTGATCGGACTGGTGAACATGGTGCTGTTTGCTCTAAAGACCAAAAAGAATCATGTTATGGTGGATGGTCATATTGAGCATCTCACCAATCTTAACAAAGTGGTGCTGATCGTTGGACTCTACCTGATCACCATTGGCTGTTTTCTCGGCGCAATCTGGGCAAACGAATCATGGGGCCGTTATTGGGGTTGGGATCCGAAAGAGACCTGGTGTCTGGTCACCATCCTGGTTTACACCTTTGTAACTCATATGCAGAACATCAAGGGATTTGGTACTGCCTACAGTTTCAACCTTGGAAGCCTCATCGGACTTGGTTCTGTGCTGATGACCTATTTCGGGGTAAACTATTTCCTTGGCGGAATGCATTCCTATGCAGGTGGAGAAGCTCCACAGATGCCGATTCTGGCCTATGTGATCCTGATTGTTTTGGTGCTGCTGACTTATGTTGCCTATTTCAACCAACTCAGGTTTGAGGATAAGAAAGAAGAAAGAGGCCTTTAGGATAAGAAAGAAGAAAGAGGCCTTTAGAAATTAAGGCAAAGGCAAAGGCTAAGGCTAAGGTAAGGTAAGGTAAGGTAAGGTAAGGTAAGGTAAGGTTTAAGGATAAGGATCAGGTCTAGTTCTTTATGCATCTTATGTTGATGCCATAGGACTGGCCCAATGAAAGTTTCCAGTAGGTATCTTTCTCGGCCTGGAACGAAACGGCAAATGCGTTGCTTCCTGTTGCCCTGGTAGAGGTCCAGTAGTTTACCGCGCTACCCTGGTATTCATAACGGCCTGTATTTGCCCGCTGACCCGCCCATAGCAGCCTGAAATCTGAAGATCCGTCGACTTCGAGTTCTTTTCTTACTTCAGCTTCTCCATAGAAATCAAGCAACTGCTGCCACTCGGCCGAGGTTGGGATGTGCCAGCCATTTGGACACAAGCCTTGTGCTTTTTCAAGCTGGCTGCTGTTCATGGCAGCATTCCAGGTATATAAAGCGCCATATGTTTCGCAGTTAATGCTTCGGTTGTTGTAGCAATATCCCCCCGGTTCATTCAGGTTTTCTGAGGTCCACCATTGGTTGCCGATCTTAACGGTGCCGTAGTACTGTTTCTTCTGGTGGTCTATGATGATTCCCGTTTCATTGGTTCCGGTCGATACATAAAGCTCCAACGAGGTGGTATCGGTGAGTTCTCCGGAATCTTTGGCTTCCATGGTAACCCGGTAGGTGCCTGCCACTCCATAGTGGTGATGGGCTTCACGGTTAACAGAGTATTCCGTATCCCAGATGCCGTCGCTTTCGAAATCCCATCTGACCATGATTTGATACTCCCAGTCTTCAGGGTCGGTGGTCGGGGTTCCGTTGAAATAAAAATTTGTAGTGAGGTTACCATACTCACTGCCAATAAAAAATGCTGCATTCGGTGGCATATTGGCATGCCCGACCAGCACCTTTTTCTTGACATTGTTCACCAGTCCGTATTGGTCTCTGATTTCAAGCCTAATCTCTCTTTCCCCCTCTTCCATGAACTGCATTTCGGCAAAAGGACTGGTTGAGTATTCGGTGTCATAGGATCCGTTTCCATCAAAATCCCATCGATACGAAAAGGTGTTGGAGGGATCATCTGGATCGTAGGAAGCGGATGCATCAAAACGGAAAACATCTGCAGTTGTTCCGTCCAGTGGGGTCCATGTAAATTCCGGAACAAGTTCAACGTTGATGTAAGTGACGATGATTCTTTTTCTGATTATCGCGCTAAGTCCTGAAGGATCTGTTACTTCAAGCATTGTCATGAAGTTTCCTCCGGAGGTAAAAAAATGGGAGGTTCTGGGATCTTCAAGATATTCGGTGTCAAAGATGCCATCGTTTTCAAAATCCCATCTGAATCTCAAGGCACTAAGACTGTCTTCATCATCTTTGGTCCTGCTCGCATCGAAAAAGAATTCGTTTCTGATGTGACCGGTGAGTGGGGTAAATATGAAGTCTGGTCTCGGGGGACTGTATCCCTGGGCCACCTGGATTTCAAGCTGGAAGGTGTCTTTCATGCCGACCGCATTTCTGACCTCCATGCGGGGATAATAGTTCCCGGGCTGGAGATAGCGGTGTTCGATGTTTGTGGCTTTTGAAAAACCGGTATCCCAATGATCGTCGTTGTTCCAGTCCCACCGGTAGAAAAGCATTGAAGGTTCCAGTGAGGTATCACGGGTGAGCGATGCGTCAAACTTAAAAACAGTAAGGGTGGTTCCTTCGGCTGGTGAGATTGAGAATCCCGCTATTGGCGGTGTCACCTCAATCGGTTTTTCATCACAGGAGACAACCACCAGGGTCAGTGATACTATTGTAAGAAACGAAATTATTGAAGAGAACCTTTGCATACTATTGAGTGAATTGAGGAACAACACGAGTGGTCTGGTTAGCCTTGATAAGGGCGGTTCCGACTGACCATTTCATTCCGAACTGACCACCGGGAAATCCGGCTGCAGAACAGGAGTCTCCCTGCGCAACGCAAATGATACCAGCCTGGTAATAGTAATTGCCCGGAGTAAGGGATACCTGGTAGATTAGCTTGCTGTTGTATACATTCTCAACATGATAGAAGAGCCCCTTGTAGAGGTTTTCGGCGTCTTTGGCAATGCTCAGGTCGGCTCTCAGAACGCGGTTCGGGGGTAGGAATGAACCCGGAACCCTGAACTCAACCTCAAGGGTTCCTGTGATCGGAACTGTACCGTTGTTGTTATTGTTGTTATTATTGTTGCCGTTAGGATCTTTTTCACAGGAGGCCAGCAGCAGGAGTAGTGTCAGGAGGGGTAACAGAAAAAAACGCATTCTTTTCATTGTGATAGTTTTATGGGATGTATTGGCCGGCTGTCTGCGGGTTGTTGGTTGAATCGCGGTCACCGTTATGATCTAGAAATCCCAAATGCTTGGTGAGTTTGCTGTAGGCCAGACTATCAACGGTGGTGCTGGCCAGCCTAAGGTTGTTGATCTCAACCCGGGCCAAGGAGCTGAAAAGGCCTACACCACTTGAGAAATTCGAAAATACAGGCTTTTCCATGAGGGCTCCGTCGGTGGGTTGTGTAGATTCTATGTAGTACTTTATCTCCTTTCCGCCTCCGATGATGTAAAAATCGATATGGCCCGCTTCCCGAATTACGCCGTCAACCGGCTGCAGGGTTTCATAAAGAATGTTGAAGAATCTTGAACCGCTTATTTCACGGGTAAGGTAGTCTACGTTAGAAATTGGGTTTGTAAAGGGCTGGGGGAAGTCTAGACTTTTCTGAACAGCTGTACCATTGATGGTCTCTGTATAATTGAAACGAACCCCTACCTGATAGATTCCGGCATTCTGCACCGATTGCCATCTGCAGATGTAATTCTGGCCGATGTTGAGGCTGATTTTTCTTTGCTCCAATGACATGGGGTCAACCACATTCAGGTTGCCAACCGTGCGGGTTTCAGCAAACAGAACCGATTCTTTGTTCTGGATGTAAATGTATAAATAGTAGGTCTGAGCCGGTCTGATTCGTGCAAATGTGCGGAAAACCACATGGGATTCAAGCGGGAAAAATCCTGAGTCCTTAACCTGTTCATAGGGTTCAAAAGCAAAGACTTCCGCAGCTTTTCCGTTCTCCCATCTTTCCAGCGCAACCACGATGTCGCCCGGAAAGTAAATGCTGTCGCGATCAGGCGGGATGTTGGTCTGTTGGGTCAGGTAGGTTTTTTGAACTCTGACATACTGCACAGTATCTTCTGTGTCGAGAATGCAATAAACGATCGGAACATCCTGGTTGGGGGCATTTATTTCGATCTCAGTGCTGCACGAAACCATCAGTATGCAAAGGGAGGCGACCACAAGGATCCCCCTCTTGAAAGAAAGCCTAACTCCAAAAAAATCCATAATAACTTGCTGCTAAAAAAGTGCAATTCAAAATCGGGGGGGACCTGAAAAGACGTGTAAAAATAGCTTGCTGAAGCTTAATATCAAAACCTGTCCGCCTCTTTAGGAACTATTTCACATTTTTTAAGATTTGACGCGATTTCGCCACAGGGGTTTAATGGCGGAAATGATGATATAGAGCATAATCAGGCTGAAGATGATGCTCGCTCCTGAGGGGATGTTCCAGAAATAGGAGATGGCAAGGCCGGCAATCGACCCGGTCAGACTGAAAAGTATTGAAAGCAGTATGATGGGTTTGAGCTTGTTCGTAAGTATCATTGCGGTATTCTGTGGGACGGTCAGCATCGAAAGTACCAGGATAATACCAGCAACCCGAATATAAATAACGGCGGTCAGAGCAACCAGTCCAATCAGCAGGTACTTGAACAGTTCAACCCTGATTCCGCTGGTCCTGGCAAAGTTTTCATCAAAGGTGATGTACTGAATGGCCCTGAAAAAAAGAGAGAAAAACACCAAGACCCCTGTCATCAGCAGCGCCATAATGGTAAGGTCGCCTGTGGATACACTCAGGATGTTTCCAAAGAGATAGCTCATCAGGTTCGGAGCGTATCCCGGAGACATAAAAATAAAGATAATGCCAATGGCCATTCCCAGTGACCAGGCCATTGCAATCAGTGAGTCTTCGCGGAGATTACGCTTCTGGTTCATCCATTCGATGCCCAGTGCAGAGGCAACGGCAAAGACTCCTGCACCCAGCATGGGATTCAGTCCCAGAAAGTAGGCCAGTCCCAGTCCTCCGAAACTGGCATGTGTTATGCCACCCGTGATGAAAACCATTCTCCGTGTGACAATATAGGTACCCACGATGCCGGCCGTAACGGCTCCCAGGATAGAGGCCAGCAGTGCATTGATCATGAAGTCATAGGATAGTATGCCGCTCATGTTCAGTCGTGGGTTTTCAGTACTCGGTGCGGAACATGCCCATGGGAGATCAGTTCAATCGGGCAGTTATAGGATGCCAGTATCTCATTGCTGATCTTGTTGCTTGGGTGATAGTGGAGGGTATGGTTTACGCAGGCGATGGTCTTTACGGAGCTCACGATCTGCCCTACGTCATGGCTAACCAACAAAATGGCGTTTTCATGACTGATCTCTTCGAGCAATTCGTACAACTCCCTTTCAAAGCGATTGTCGACATAGGTGACGGGTTCGTCCAGTATCAGCAACTCGGGCTCTGAAATGATTGCCCTGCCTATAAAAACCCGCTGCATCTGACCACCTGATAGCGAGGCGATTGAATGCTGCTTCTTATGCACCATCCCGATTTTCTCAAGTACTGCATGGATCTTCTCCCGATCGCCCCGTGTCATGTTGTAGAGGGCCCCCTTCTTTTTCATGAGGCCTGAACCGATAACCTCTTCCACCGTAATGGGATACTTCGGGTCGAATGAGTGGTACTGGGGCAGATATCCGATGTTGATGCCCTTCTTTCGGACAATCGATCCGGTCCAGGGCTGAGCAAGGCCCATGATCAGTTTGATGATGGTGGATTTACCTCCGCCATTGGGCCCGATCATTCCTACGAAATCACCCTCCCCAATGGTAAGGTTAACCTCGCTGATAACCGGGGTGTTTTGGTAGCCGAACGAAACGGATTTCAGCTCTATTAGGTTCACGGTATTGTGCTGGTCAATTATTCGTGCTGCCAGTCAGTTTATCCAGAATATGATACATTTCAGCTTCCCAGTCCTCTGAGAGGGGATCTATTTGTACGATTCTGGCATCCAGTTCTCTGGCGAGGGTTCTGGCATTTTCCTGATCAAACTCCTTTTGAACGAATATGGTCCTGATATTTTCTTGTCTTGCAACGTCAACCAGGTTTTTCAGGTGCGCTGCAGAGGGCTCCTTGCCTCCAAGTTCCATCGGAAATTGTTCAAGATTGTAGTCCCTTGCAAGATAGGTTAGGGCCGGGTGGAAAATGATGAATTTCCTGTCAGTGATTTCGGCAAGTCTGGTGGTGTAAGCACTGTCGAGGCGGTCGATTCTGACCAGCAGGGCACTCAGGTTTTCCATGATCAGTTGTTTGCAGTCTGGTTCTGCGACTGCAAGTGCCTGAGCAGTGTTGGTAGCCAGCAAACGTGCAGAGCGGGGAGACATCCAGGTATGAGGGTCGATGCCTTCATGACAATCCTCATGGCCCTCATGATCCTCATGCTGATGTTCGCCGCCTTCAACCTCTATCGGCGGGATCCCGGCCGAAAGGTTGACGATCGGAAGCTTTGGATTGTTTTTGGTGATTCTTGGCAACCATGCCTGCTCAAATCCGAGGTACCCGATGCTCAGGTAAACCACAGCATGACTCAGCTCCTTGACCTGTTTCGGAGTGGGGTCATAGTTTGAATGGCCCATTCCCGGTGGAATCATAACCGATACATCCATCTTTTCGGTCATCAGGTTTCTGACAAACCAGGTTTGCGGCTGAATGGTTACATATACAATGCTTTTTTCGTTTTCAGGGGAACGGGTCTGGCAGCCTGCCAACAATAGCAGGACCAATAACCATAAGGATGCTGTTTTTCTCATGGATGCAATTTATAGGTTCAAACAAGCAAGCTCATGAAAGGTTTCAAAAGGGGAGGTATTTTCTGACCGCGTCACGGTTCATTGGATTGGAGACATGGTATCCTTCAGGACTGTACATGAATTCAATGCGGTCGTGGTAAACCTCATTGATTTTGTGTCTGACCATCTTCATGGTTGAGTTGATCATTTTATTCTGCTCGGTGAAAGATTCAGGGGCGATCTGGAAGGTGGTCGGAATCCATTTTTCAGGAAACTGGTTTCGGTATTCGCTTGTTTCACGGAACTTCAGAAAATCCGTTTTGATGGCTTTGAGTAACACATCCGGATCGGCGATCTTCTGCTGATCAACCAGCCGTTTGACCTTCGGCTCATCGAGGGTGACCATGGCCACGGTGTATTTATTCATGTCGTTGTGGATCATCACCTGAGAAACCAGCTCGGATGAGTTCTGTATCGCCTCTTCGATGCCTTCGGGAGAGTACTTTTCGCCATCGGCCGAAATCAGCAGGGCCTTTTCACGTCCGATCACCACCAGAAAACCGTCCTCATCATAATATCCCAGATCCCCGGTGTAGAGCCAGCCATCCTTGATGGTCTTTTCAGTGGCTTCGGGATTTTTGTAATACCCCTTCATCACGTTCAGTCCCTTTATTACAATCTCGCCCTTTTCACCTTTTGCCGCTTCGGTGCCGTCGGGTTTCATGATTTTGCATTCGATGTTGGGAATAACCTTGCCAGATGATCCCATTTTGTGAATCGCCGGTGTATTTGCAGAAATGATCGGAGTGGCTTCGGTCAGCCCGTAGCCCTGATAAACCGGAACCCCTAGCGTGTAAAAAAAGGTCTGCTGACGAATGTCGAGCAGGGCCCCTCCTCCAACGCAGTAACGGATGCTGTTTCCAAAGATCTTTCTCACTTTACTGAAAACCAGCAGATCGGCCAGCTTGTAAGGGAACCAGAGTCGCATCCTGCAGAAAAAGCTCGCCTTCCGGTACCCGTCGCGGTTCATGGCGATACCGGCCCGCATGCCTCGAGAAAAGATCCCGTAAACAAATTTCCCCTTGCTTTGAACACCGTCCTTGATTTTGGTCATGAAGTTGCCCGACAGGGCCGGTACCGTCAGCATGAAGTGAGGGTTGGCTTCGAGCAGGTTGATCGGAATGTTCTTCAGGGTCTGAACCCCGCCACCCCGGGCATCCACGAAGTAAAGGCTTAGTCCCCTGAGCAGTCCCGCGTAAATACCTACCGTATGAGCAAACGAATGGTCAAGCGGCAGGATGATGTACAGGCGGTCTCCCTCACCTACATTGAAGAAATCCATTGCATCATGACAGTTTGAGTAGTAGTTGAGGTGGGTCAGCATGATCCCTTTGGGGTCACCTGTAGTACCGGATGTGTATGAAATGGTCACAACATCCTCTTCTGCAATGGCTGCCTCAGTCTCTTCCAGACGGGCAAGGTTGGCCGACCAGTTGTCGCCTCCGAGTTTCAGCAGATCGGGGTAGCAGATCACGTCACGATCGGGATCGATCCCGAATTTGCCGCAATCCTCGCGGATCGAATCCATATTCTCATCAAGGAAGATGATTCTGCGGGTATGCTGCATCTTCTTCCACACCGAAGCAGCCTTCTCAAAAGTATTGCGTGAAACCACGATCGCCTTTGACTCAGAGTGGTCGAGCCTGAAAAGCACCTCTTCGGGTAGCAGCTTGATTGAAAGCGGAACATTGGTGCATCCGGTGAACAGGATGCCATATTCGCTGGTGATCCAGTGATTTCTGCCCTCGGCCAGCAAAGCGATCTTGTCACCGTGACGGTAACCCAGTGAATACAAGCCGCTTGCAAGTTTTCGGCTTTCGTTCAAAACTTCAGGGTAGGTCAATGAAACCCAACCCTGGTCACCTTTTTGACTGGTATAAGCTGTGTTTGGATATTTGTCGGCACTCTGCCTGAGCATCTGTAGAACCGTACGTTTCATAAATCCGGGTTGTTGAGGTTTGTTTCTGATTCGATTAACCCTGCAATATACAAATTACCCATCACCCAGTACCTCACCCCCTCTCACCTCTCACCTCTCACCTGCAACCTGCAACCTGCAACCTGCAACCTGCAACCAGTAACTGTCCTCGCCTGAAATAAGTTGACCGATTTGGGCCAATAAAAATGGTTACAAAT
>CAYGOU010000070.1:0-12071 GCA_964351455.1 uncultured Porphyromonadaceae bacterium | reverse complement strand
GGTAATTCCCACCACCCTGAAAGTCATACTCTTACCCACACCGGGAAGGTTCATCACATTGCGGTCGGTGGCTACGAAAGGGATATCAAGTGAAGACTTTAACCTTTCAAGGCGTTCAATCATCCTGGCCGGGTCGTCGGTCAGATGACGGATCTCTTCGGAGACCTTTGTTTCAATAGAGCCCAGAATCTTTTCCTCCATCTGCTCCTGAACCGAACGGGCGTTGGGCGCAAAGTTGTGGCTGTTTTCGAGGTAGCCCTTAACGGTAAAGGTGTAATAGGGGAGCACGCCAATGGTGTTGAGCACTTGGCGAAGTTTGGCTGAATGGCCCCTACGTGATCCGGCGGCGGTAAAAACCATCTGGTTGGTAACCACCCACCCCGCCGAGAGGAGCTTCTTCACCGCCTCGCGGCTTTCGGGCGTAATCTCCATGGCCGACTCAAAATGGGTCTGAATCACAAACTGACGGATGCCGATTTTCATCGCTTTTTCGCGGAAATCCGTCAGCATTTTCACCAAAGAATCTGTGACCCGCATCGGCAGGTAGGCCAGCAGTCTGGTTCCGAGTCGTACCCGAACCATTTCGGCATACTTCTCTCCGTCTGCCCGCTTCAGGTTGGCCTCCCGTTTTCTGACCGCCATGTCATAGACCTCATCTAAAAGCTGTCTGAGGGAATTGTCGGCATTCATAAAAGCGTCTCCCCCCGTGATCAGGATGTCTCGCAACTGGGTGTCCTCCTCAAAATAGACCATCAGTTTTTTGAGTTTGTCAGACCATGATTCCTTGGGTTTCATCTTTTCAAGGTCAAAGTTGAGGTGCCCGCGCTGGAAATCATACATCCGCTGACATGAAACACAGAGTCCTCCGCATGCCCGTCCCATGGTATCCGGAATCATGATGGCAACCTCGGGATAGCGACGGTGCAGGTTGTGTTCGGTCGGCAGCATCCATCCGGCGGCATTGGGTTTGCCAGGCTCAACCTTGTCTTCACGCTCCCAGGCCACGATCTTTCCGAACTCCCGGATCAGGGGCTTGTTGAGCATGATATAATCCCGGATGGTGCGGTCAGATTCAGCGGCGTAACCCAGAATCCTGGTATTGAGAAGGGTCAGATAGTAGGGATTTACAAAGAGGGGCACCCCGGCACGCCTCGCCTCCCTCAGCAATTCCATATCCTCGTAGCTCAGACTGAAGTCAAGCATCTCATTCAGGAGTCCCGGTTCACGAACGGCGAAACGCAAATGGAAAAGGTGATCGTTCCACCATTTTCTCATCTTCTTGCTCTTCGACTCCGGAGTATCCTTCTCCTCAAAATGGTACACCGGATCGTTGTAAAGACCCTCGTCGATCTTTCGGATGATGACCTCCATGATTCGTTCGCGGTTGAGCAACCGCTGCTGAATCATCTCCGGATCTGTGCCGGCCGGATGGCGGTCCATCCACTCCTGCACCAGGTCTGCTGTAGGAGGATTAACAGGATGGTGGTTCCCGGCAAATTGTTTGAAAAGATGGTACATGTCGGCGAAAAAATCATAGCGTGCCCCGCCGGTACCGCGGGTGGCCGCAAGCCACAGGAGCCTGAATGGTTCGTTGATCGACGTGCGGTTGATCTTGATATTGGGGTCGGTAAACCTTACACCTGAATAATCTATGTAATCCATGATCCGGATGGCAGCAAAATCCTGCCATGACAGACGAGAAAGCGCCTCACGGCCCCTGATCTCGCGCCGGTAATAGCGTCGGGCAAAGGGTCTGGAATCAAAATAGGAGTTTACCCAGCCGCCAATCCGCTCGTTCACCTCATTCTTGTCCTTGCTGCTCATCAGAATCTCCTTAAGCCGGGGCGTCTGATCCAGCAGCTTCCTCAACAGCCGGTATGACCTGACATCGATGGCCACATGACTCAGCCTCAGGTCAGACTTTGGATAGACATGGTGATGGCTCCGGTGAACACCTTTTTCTTGTTGCATCATAAACGAGCGTTTGGGGATGATATGGAAAGGAGATACAAGGTACGAAAAAAAGTGACGAGTGACAAGTGACGAGTGACACCGAACAAGTGACGAGTGACAAGTGACGAGTGAAAGGGACTGAAGAGTTGGGGAATTGATTAAATTTGTTACTCACCCAAACAACAGACCAATGACCCACCGTCGTGACCTACTCAAGGCGGCGGCCCTTTCGGCCGTAGCCATGCCTCTGCTGGGCGGTAAACTATTCGGTTCGTCCCTACCGCCGGAGGCGCTGCGCGAACTTAACCGCATTCCCCCCCTGCCTCCGGCCGGGAATCCCGGATACTGGGAGGCGGTGCGAAACCAGTTTATGCTTGCCGGCGACAAGGTCTTCTTCAACACCGGCACCATGGGGGCTCCGCCCCGGATCGTGGTGGCCAGAATGGTTGAGCACCTGCACCATGTATCGATGAACCTGGCCGACTGGGATTATGCCGACGACGGTGGAATGATGAGCGGGTATTTCGCCTACCCCGTCATCCGCGAAAAGATCGCCCGCCTGTTGAATGCCGACATGAAAGAGATCGCTCTCACCGAAAACGTCACCATGGCCATGAGCTATGTGGCCGCCGGCATGGAGCTTCAGAAGGGCGACGAGGTGCTGACCAGCGACCAGGAGCATCCGGGGGGACAGAGCTCATGGGAGGTAAAACAACAGCGAAACGGCGTGGTATTCAAAACCATGGCGCTGCCCAAACCTGCCAGCAGCAGAGAGCAGATTCTCGACATCGTGGTGAGCCATTTCACACCCAAAACCAGGGTGCTGATGCTGTCGCACGTAATCACCGGCAGCGGAGCCATCCTGCCAATCCGCGAGATTTGTCAGGAAGCCCGCAGCAGGGGAATATTCACCGTTATCGACGGCGCCCAGGCGGTCGGACACATTCCGGTCGACCTGAAGGAGCTCGGTTGCGATGCCTATGTCGGATGCTTTCATAAATGGATGCTCGCCCCTGCCGGAAACGGATTTCTCTGGCTCAGCAGCCAGGTGGCCCCCCGGATCCATACCACCCTGGCAAGTTCTCAGTGGAACAACCATGAGGATGAGGGATTCCGCTTCACCCAGCGCGGCACCGGAAGCCTGACCCTGCTCATCGGTCTTGAGGCGGCGCTCGACTTTCATGAGGAGATCGGCCACCAGCGAATTCTGGAAAGGGTGAAATTCCTGGGCAGCTACCTTCGAGAAGAGCTGAGAAAAATCCCGAAGGTGAAAATTTACTCGCCAGAGGATGAAAGCATGTGCAGCGCCATCACCGTTTACAACATCAAGGGGTTTACAGGACCGCAATTGCAGGATATCTTCTGGCAGCGCGATCGCCTGAGGCCAAGATCATCCAGTGAGATTCACGGATTGCGGCATTCAACCCACATTTACAACAGTGTTGACGAGATTGACCGCTGTCTGAAAATCATCCGGGATCTGTCGGCCTGACCCGCAGATGGCTATGACTCAAGGTAGGTGTAGCCGTAGAGTCCCGACCGGTAGTTCGACAGAAACTCCCTTCCCTCTTCGGCCGTGATCTTTCCGGCCTTCACCGATGAGGTCACCCATGTTTCAACCGTACGAACGAGGCGTTTGGCATTGTACTGTACATACTCGAGCACCTCGGCAACGGTTTCGCCATCAATGATTTTATCAATCGAATACCCTGTGTCGGTCACCGACACATGCACGGCATTGGTGTCGCCGAAGAGATTGTGCAGGTCGCCCAGAATCTCCTGGTAGGCTCCGACCAGAAACACCCCGATGTAATATGAATCCTTGGGCTTGACGGTATGAACCGGCAGGAAGTAGGAGAATTTGCGGGTGGAAATGAAGTTATCAATCTTTCCGTCGGAGTCGCAGGTGATGTCCTGCAGCGTAGCAGAACGCTCGGGACGCTCATCGAGGCGCTGGATCGGAATGATTGGGAATATCTGGTCGATGGCCCATGCATCTGGCAGCGACTGGAAGAGGGAGAAATTACAGAAATACTTGTCCGACAGAAGCTTTGGAAGTATCAGAAGCTCCTCGGGCACATGCTTCAGCTTTCCTACCATCTGGTTGATCTCAAAGGCGATCGACCAGAAAAGCCGTTCCATCTGGGCGCGGGTGCGAAGGTCGAGCATGCCAAGGCTGAACAGGTCCAGAGCCTCTTCGCGGATCTGCTGGGCATCGTGCCAGGTCTCCAGCATGCTGGGCTGGTTGAGGCTGTCATAAAGACTGTACAATTCACGGATCAGCTCATGGTCCTCATCTCCAACCGTCTCTTCGTCGTCCCATTCAGGTCGCGAGGTGGATTCGAGCACCTCAAAAATGAGCACCGAATGGTGGGCGGTCAGCGAACGGCCCGATTCGGTGATGATGTTGGGATGCGGAAGATCGTTCTTGTTGCTGGCATCCACCATGGCAGAGGTAGCGTCGTTGACATATTCCTGTATGCTGTAGTTTACGCTGCTCTCACTGCTCGATGAACGGGTGCCGTCGTAATCAACCCCCAGTCCCCCGCCGATATCCACAAACTCCACCTTGAATCCAAGCTCATGGAGCTGCACATAGAACTGAGCGGCTTCGCGAAGGGCAAGTTTAATTCTCCGGATTTTGGTCACCTGGCTCCCGATGTGAAAATGGATCAGCCTCAGGCAGTTCTTCATGCCGTTCTTTTCGAGATAATCGAGGGCCTCGAGAAGTTCACTGGATGTGAGTCCGAATTTGCTGACATCCCCTCCTGAATCCTCCCATTTGCCGCTGCCCGAGCTTGCCAGCTTGATCCGTATCCCGAGGTTGGGCCGGATCTTCAGCCTTCGTGCAACCCTTGCCACCAGCTTCAGTTCATTGAGCTTTTCAATCACCAGATAGATGCGGCGTCCCATTTTCTGGGCCAGCAGTGCCATCTCAATGTAATTCACATCCTTGTAACCGTTGCAGACAATCAATGACTCATCGTCGGTGTTCAGGGCGATGATGGCGTGCAGTTCGGGTTTCGATCCCGCCTCGAGACCGATGTTGAACTTCTTGCCATGAGAAACGATCTCTTCGACCACCGGCCGCATCTGATTCACCTTGATGGGGTAAATGATGAAATTCTGAGCCTTGTAATCGTACTCTTCGGCGGCCACCTTGAAGCAGTTCCACATCTGTTCGATCCGGCTGTCGAGGATGTCAGGAAACCTCAGCAGCATAGGAGTTGCCACATCCCGGATCTGGAGTTCCTCGAGGAGATCCTTGAGATCAATGCTCGGACCATCCTTGATCGGGGTAACCGAAACATTTCCCTTCTCATTGATTGAGAAGTAATTGATGCCCCAGCCGTTGATGTTGTAAAGTTCGGCCGAGTCTTCAATGCGCCATTTCCTCATGTCAGCAATTTTTGGGCTTCAATGTTAAGGATAATTTCAATAAAATCAGGATTCTGCGGAGTCCGAAGGGTTATTTTTGCCGGTCGGTTTCCTCCTGATAAGCCGGTAGCCCTCGAGCAAACCGATCACGATCACGCCGAGTCCGAGATAAAACTCCCAGTCCTGCGTATCATAAGAGCCCAGAAAGCTGATGTAAATTCCAGCCAGAATGAAGATGACGGTTCGGATATAGGGCCATGTTTTCATTGATGTCTAATGTTAATTGTCTAATGTCTAATGAACGAGAATAGGGATTACGGATTACAGATTACGGTTTACGGATTACGGTTTTAGGTTTACGGTTGTCGATTGTCACTCGTCACATCGCCTGTCCCGACCTGTCGGGATCACTCGTCACTCAATAAAGGCTCCCAACCCCGGCGTATCCGGAACGATCACGGTTCCGTTGGGGCCGTATTGTATTCCTCCCGTCACCGGATCCTCACGGAACATGAGGGGAGAGTCAAAGTCGCAATACCTGACCTGCTTGCTGGCCAGCGCAAGGTGAGCGGCCGCGGTGAATCCTAGGCGGGATTCAAGAAATCCCCCTATCTGTAACTGGATGTTGTGTTCTGCGGCCAGCTTCAAGATCTTCATGGCCTTCCATATTCCGGATGACTTACCGAGCTTAAGGTTGAACATCCCGACGGCATGGAGGTTGATCAGCCTGAGAGCATCGTTTTGGTCGAGGCAGGATTCGTCGGCCATGATCGGAACAGGACTGTTTTCCCTGACCCAGCGAAGGGAGGTGTATTCCCATCTCGGAATGGGCTCTTCGCAGAATTGTATGTTCATCTTGCCAACCGCCTGCAGCACTTCGATGGCCTGATCCACGGTCCAGCCCTGATTGGCATCCAGCCTCAGTGGAACTTCCCTGCCGATCCGTTCCCTTATGAGGGTTATGCGTTCGATATCCTCATCCGGGTCTCCCCCCACTTTCACTTTAATGACCGGAAATCCCGACTCCCGGATCCAGGCTGCCTTTTCGGCCATCTCAAAGGGAGATCCCAGCGAAACGGTGTAGTCGGTAACCAGATCACGTTTCATTTCGGCTCCCAGAAACTTATAGAGCGGAACTTCGTCATGCCGGGCTGCAATATCATGAAGCGCGATGTCGATGGCACTCTTGATGCTGGTATTGCCGTAAACCAGCCTGTCCATCAACGCTGAATTCCCGTCGAGATCAAGGGGATCTTTGCCTTCAAGGCCATTGGCAAGCAATTTGCCAATGGCCACACAGGTCTCCTGGTTTTCGCCATTGATCGAAAGGAAAGGGGAGCACTCACCCGCACCCCGGAGGCCGCTGTCGGTGTGCACCTCCACATATACATTCTCGGCATGGGTAAGCGTACCCAACGAAATCACAAAAGGCTCACGAAGTTCAATCCTGTAAGGACGAATCTCAATCCTGGTGATCTGCATAAGAATAAGTTTTCCGGTTGGCACAAAGTTAAGAAAACAAGTGACTGGTGACGAGTGACGAGTGACTTCTTCCTTAACCTACCCCTTACCCCCTTCACTTAGCCTTACTTTCTACAGGCCTCTTTCTTCTTTCTTAGGTTAGTTCATTCAAAAGCATGTCAAGATCCTCCTCTTCCGTCATATAGTTGGTGATGCATGCCCTGAGCGTGGGCAGTCCCTGGAGGTTATAGACAGAGATCCATGCCACACCCGATTTCAGCACTTTGTCGCAAAGAGATTTTACCCCTTCGTCATGTTCGTACCCCTCTTTTCCAAACAGGATGACGGGGAGTGGGGTTTGATTGTAGATAGTAAAGCCTGATCCGGTGAGCTTCCGGCGCAGCAGGTTTCCCATTTCCGTCTGTTTTCTGAGGATTTCCGCATATCCTTCCCAGCCGAGAATCAGCAGCGACATGTAGAGTTTCAGTCCCGTAAACCGCCGCGACCATTGCAGGCTGTGTGCATAGGGATCCTCGATGTTCATTCGCTCAGCCTCCTTTGGCATGTAATCAGCGGTGATCCGGAAGGTCTGCTCAAGAATTCTGCGGCGGCGGGTGATGAAGAGGCTTCCGGCCATGGGCACCGAGAGCCACTTGTGGGCATCGAAGGTGATGCTGTCGGCATCGGATAATCCGGTGAAAAAGGGAGCGAGCTCATCAGACAGCAGCGCCGCTCCGCCATAGGCGGCATCAACATGGTGCCAGAGCTGATATCCGCGGCATATCCCCTCGATTTCAGGCAGTGGGTCGATCACACCGGCCCCGGTGGTTCCGGCGGTTGATGCCACCATGAACGGAGTAAACCCGTTCCGGATGTCGTCACGGATCGCCTCTTCGAGCCGGCTTACATCCATTTTTAAATCCCGGTCAACCCTGATCATGCGAAGGTTGTTGGTGCCCAATCCCGCGGCCCTGGCGGCTTTTACAAACGAATGATGTGCCTCGGCCGAAACATAAAAAACCGGCTTTGAGGTGATGTTTCCCAGTCCGTTCTGGGCATAATCCGGAAAGCGGTGGTTCAGGGCGCATAAAAGTGCGGTGAGATTCGACTCGGCCCCTCCTGAGGTGAAATGGCCGTCGATATCGGCGGTATGGTATCCAAACCGCTCTCCGAAACTCCTGATCAGGTGATTCTCAACCTCGTTGGCAAAGGGTGAGTGGCTCCAGGCCGCCAGCTGGGGATTGTATACCGCGGCGATCATGTCGCCTGCAATCCCCGGAAAGAGCGAGCGGGGGTTGAAAAGACCGTAATACCCGGGATGCGGGGTGTGCACCTGCCAGATATTCAACCCATGCAGCACATGATCGAGTGCCTCTTCAAAACCCAGGGGGTGATTGAAATCAAAGGTTGAAGCCAGGTTGCGGATCTTCTCCGCATCCAGTGCCGGCGCCACCGGCAGTGTGCGCATCTTTTCAAGGTAGGATTCGAGCCGGTCGACCAGCATCCGCCAGGCATCCGTTCGCTCCGCTGAAGTAAAATCTCTTTTCAAGATCACAATTTTTGAAAAGTGAAATTAACACTCTTGCAGTGATTCATGTGGAAGGATCAGGGGAAAGTGACCTCAAATAAAAAATTGTTAAAATCGGAGAAACTTTACTACCTTTAATTCTCCCCCTCCGCCATACGTTTACAAAGATTATGCTTGCGAAGAGCCGTGCCGTGCTGATGTTTGCTGCTTCATTGCTCGTTCTGCCTGCCTGTGAGGACTATGATCGCGGAATGCCGGATGATTATGCACCGCCGAAGGTATATTTCACCGTCACCCCTGAGTTTGGCGATATTAACACCTGGTTTGTTTTCTCCACAACCGGATCCCGCGACGGAGACAACCTTCAAGGAACCCTGTTTTTCAGGTATGATTACAATGCCGACGGTTTCTGGGATACTCCCTATGTTAAAAGTCCCGCTTGGGTGCATGTTTTTCCTGAGCCCGGAGTTTACCAGGTCAGGGTGCAGGCAAAAGACCGGTACGGACAAACCTCAGTGGATTCGGTGCAACTTGAAACCTATGGAGCAATCCCTGACACGGCCCATATCCGGGATCCCCGTGACGGACAAGTCTATAAAACTGTCAGGATAGCCGGATTGACCTGGATGGCTGAAAACCTGAATTACGGCAGAATGATTCCGGTAACCGATGCGGTCAGTGACGACGATTTGGTTGAGAAATACTGCCTCTATGATGATTCTGCCATGCGGGCTCCGGCAGGCGGACACTACACCTACTACGACTGGATGGAGATGATGAACCACGATACCACCGGAATTCAGGGAATTTGTATGCCAGGCTGGGAATTGCCCACAAAGGAGGATTGGAGAAGGATTGTGGAGCATCCAAAAAGGGATTTAAGGTATTTCACCCAAGGGGGCATGAGCAATCTTAACCTGACTCTCTCCGGTTTTCCGGTCAGACTGAAGGATTGGTCAGACCTGGGGGATATCCGTTTAACAGACAGCTGGGTTTATTTTACACGCGATTTCTACAGGGGCTACCTGTATGGCCCTGACAAGGCCATTCCCTTCATTGTAAGTTCAGATAACCATCGTAATCACGGACATATTTATTCATTGAATTACAGCAACGATTCGATCAGGAAGCATTACGGCATTGCACCGGTCAGATGTGTTAAAAGAGATTGAAATAATGAACAGGCAGATCATTTTGGCTATGCTGTTATTGCTGGCGGGTTGTTCACAGGAGGTCGAGAACCCGGTGGCAGATCACACCTGGCCGGTCATACAAGCCCTGCTCAGTTTTCAGGATAGTGTGCATGTGGTTCATGTAGGTAAGACCTTTTCAGGAACGCATATTGATGATATGGTACGCAATCCGGATTCACTGTACTTTTCGGATGCAGTTGTGTTGATGGATATCTATTTGGATGACTTCAGGAAAAAAACCGTGCCGCTTGAGCGGGTGGATACCCTGCTGAGGGACCCCGGAAATCTGCCTCCGGCTCCCTATACGGTGTATGTGACGACCGAACCGATCTATCCGGGTGGTGTTGAGATTCGGGTCGAGGTCCCCTCGCTCGGTCATTACGCTCAGGCAGGCGTCGGGATTCGGGGAAAGCCTCATTTTACCCACCCCAATCCTCTCGGAAACAAGCGTCTCGATTTCTATGGAGAATATGCGGTCAGAATCGTCTGGGATGGTTATAAAGAAGTATCAGAGACCATTGTGAGGATGTGGTACCTTGAAATTACAGCCAATGGGACTGACACCTGTAAACTTGACTGGGTTCGTTATTCGAGTGATTTTGTTCTCGATCCCGAGAAATGGTTTGACCTTATGAATTTTTCTATTCCTGCCGATAATCAGGTACTGGCACGCCGCCTGCTCTGGATTGATCTGGTGGCTTCAGGAGGCAACTGGCAATGGAGCAATTATCTGGTCAAGCGCGATGCTGTGTTTGATCTGATAACGCTGCCATATACCGGTCCGGGTATAGCCGGCGCCTATGGCTTCGTCGGCAGCCGGGCCACCGGAGGATTGTTCAACTGCCAACCCGACAAGCAGTTCCTCGACAGCCTGTCGCTATCCCCCCGTGTCGCACACCTCAAATTTGTGCAGTAACCCATTCACTCGGTCACTTGTTCACTCGGTCACTTGTTCACTCATTAACTCCCCCGCCCAACACCTCATCCAGCAAAACCCTCAATCGCGGATCAGAAGGACGGGGTGCGTTGGCCTTCAGCATTCTGCCATCGGGGTCGAGTAATACGAAGCGGGGAATCAGGTCGATGTTCCAGGCCTTTTTCAGAAGCTCATGTGACCCTGCTCCTGCGATGACCTGAAGTCCTGATAGCGGATAATCCCGCACAAATTCCTTCCATTTTTCAACATCTCCGGCACGGTCGACCGACACACTCAGAAACCGGATGTTGCGGTCGTGATAGTGCTTCTCAACCTCCTGCAGGGCCGGAATCTCGGCGATGCAGGGCTTGCACCAGGTGGCCCAGAAATCGATGTACAGGTAACTGCCTTTAAGATCGGCCAGCGCCAGGCTGTCCCCACCGACGGTCGAAAAACGCACGCCGGGCGAGGCAGCGCCTTCGAGCATCCCCTCCATGGATCGGTAGCGCTCCTTCACGCGACGGGCAATATCCGGATAGGGACAATCATCCCCGAACTCGTTGTACAGCCTCGATGTAAAATCGCGGGCCAGGGCGAGGGCCATATACTGAAAGGCTGTTTCTTCGGGCAATCGGATTTTGATATGATCGTAAAAATCAAGTCCTTCTGCCAGTGGCTGACCGCTGATCTCCAGCTCCCGGGTCAGGAGGGATTTCAAAAAGTAGAAATAGCCGATGCCCAGCGTTCCAATCTCCTCTTCTATCTCCACCTCCCCCATGAAATCATAATAATCTTCGGGCAATCGGGGCTCAACCCCCTGATTGAATCCGGCATGACTTGAGGGATACTGAATTTTGCCGCTCACGGCGCCGGTGACATATTCGCTCAGGTAAACCCTGACGAGATGGTTGCTCAGCGATGCCTGAGAGCCGGCCTCCTGCAAAAATGCAAGTTGCCGGTCGCGGAGAAGGTTGCTCTGCTCCTTGTATTGATCGGGTGAACAGTGGGTATAGTTGTAATAGTTGCGCAGGTACTTATGCCGGTAATCGTTGAAAGTCAGCTCTTCACGGTTAACGAATTCGCAATTCACCGATCCCCGTCCCGTGAAACGAAAGCTCTCTGACAGAGAGTCGACCCGCGCGGCAACCTCCACAGAATCGCCAGGCTCGAGCCAGAACCAGAGCATCCTGAAATCAACCGAAGGGACGATCATCGAGGTATCGCCTCCATTGACCTGGGTGATGGTGAACTCATAGGTACGGGGCACCTTTCCGAACGAAAGATAACCCTTCACCGGAGCCTCTGTTTCAAATTCGAAGCGGAAATTTCCCCCGCCATCAACCTCCACAGGCAGCTCCCGGCTCTGCGCAAGCAGTTCGTAGGGGGTGAAGGAGAAGAGGAGCGTAGTATCCGAAACCCCAGTGAAGGTGCCCCTGACCACCGCTTTCCCCGGAAACGGAGTGGGCGAGCAGGCGGTGAGGAGGGCGAGGAGGGTTAAAATGGTTAAAGTTGAGCGAAGCGAAATCCCGATAGCGAAGCGTATCGGGATGGTTAATATTTTCATGGTTTCACTGAATTATTGACTAATTGCCACATTGACCAATTGACTCATTGTCTCATTGTCTCATTGTCTCATTGTCTC
>CAYGOU010000069.1:5609-12082 GCA_964351455.1 uncultured Porphyromonadaceae bacterium | reverse complement strand
GAATTATATTTGGTGCCAACCAGTACCTCACCCCCTGGCCCCCTCTCCCAAGAGAGAGGGGGAACCAAGGAGAAAGAAACCAGTAACCAGCAACCAGCAACCAGTAACCAGCAACCAGCAACCAGTAACTTTAAAACCTCTTCTTATGCAAGTCCTCCTAGGAATCATCTACCACTCGATCGGCGGTTTCGCCTCTGGCAGTTTCTACATGCCCTACAACAAGGTCAAAGGCTGGAAATGGGAGAGTTTCTGGATGTTCGGCGGCCTCTTTTCATGGCTGATCGTTCCGCCCCTGGCCGCCTGGCTGACGGTTCCGGGATTTGCTGAAATCATTGCCAATACGTCGGGCACCATTTTGCGATGGACCTTTTTCATGGGACTGATGTGGGGCATCGGGGGGTTGTCATACGGACTGGGAGTCAGGTACCTGGGAATGTCATTGGGCAACTCGGTGGTGCTGGGTTTCTGTGCCGCCTTCGGGGCCATCGTGCCTTCGATTTACTATTCGATAAATCCAACCGAAGGCAAGATTTCATTCATCGACATGATGTCGACCACGGGGGGACAAATCGTGCTGCTCGGAGTAGTGGTCTGTCTGATCGGAATCGCCATCTGCGGCAAGGCCGGCATTCGCAAGGAGTCGGAACTGACAGAGGAGAAAAAGCGGGCCTCGGTGGCTGAGTTCAGTCTTGTAAAAGGACTGACGATTGCGGTACTTTCGGGCATCCTGAGCTCCTTCTTCAACTTCGGCATCGAAGCCGGCAAACCGATGGCCGAAGCCGCCGTGGCCGCCGGGCACAATCCGCTGTTTCAGAACAATGTTGCCTTCGTGGTGATTTTGTGGGGCGGGTTGACCACCAATTTCATCTGGACCACCATCCTGAGCATCAAGAACCGGTCATACGGGGATTTTGTGAACCGCAAAACTCCCATCATGAACAACATGATGTTCTCGGCCCTCGCCGGCTCCACCTGGTTTCTCCAGTTCTTCTTCTACGGGATGGGTGAAAGCAAACTGGGCAATGGCGCCAGCTCATGGATCCTTCACATGTCGACCATCATCCTGACCGCCAACATGTGGGGCATCGTTCGCAAAGAGTGGCACGGCGTATCCCCGAAAACCCGCAACACCATCATCGTCGGAATCCTGACCATCCTGGCTTCAGTGGCGCTGGTCGGGATCGGGAATTCGATGTAGCTGAATCCTAAACATCTAAAACAACCATGAACGACCAACTGATCACCCGGGCCTATGAAAATGCACGGGAACAATATGCCCTCCTGGGGGTTGACACCGAAGCTGCCATGGCCGGCATGCGGGAGGTGAACATATCGCTGCACTGCTGGCAGGCCGACGATGTGGGAGGATTTGAAAAGCCCGGATCCCAGCTTTCGGGAGGGGGCATCCAGGCCACCGGCAACTACCCGGGTAAGGCCCGGAACATTGATGAGGTGATGGCCGACCTCGAGATGGCGATGTCGCTGCTCCCGGGCAGGCAACGTCTTAACCTGCATGCCATCTACGGAGATTTCGGGGGAGTTTGGGTCGACCGCGACCGGATCGAAACCGGCCATTACCAGCGCTGGATCGACTGGTGCCGCACTCAGGCGATCGGCATGGATTTCAACGCCACCTGCTTTTCACATCCGCTGGCCGCCACCGGATTCACCCTCTCGAGCAAGGAGGAGCCGGTCAGAAAATTCTGGGTTGAACATGTAAGGCGCTGCCGCAGTATTTCGGCCGACATAGGCCGGCAGCTCGGAACCCCTTGCGTACACAACACCTGGATTCCGGATGGTTCAAAAGACACCCCCGTCGATCGCAACGGGCACCGCACCCTCCTTCGTCAATCGCTCGATGAGGCACTCGCTGAAAAGCACCCCCGCGAATTCATGCTGGATGCAGTAGAGAGCAAACTTTTCGGAATCGGTGCCGAATCCATGACCGTCGGCTCACACGACTTCTACCTCGGCTATGCCATCCGAAACAACCTCCTCATCTGCCTCGACAACGGACACTTCCATCCCACCGAGCAGGTGGGCGACAAAATCTCCTCCTGCCTGCAATTCCTCGATGAGATCCTTCTCCACGTCACCCGTCCCATTCGCTGGGATTCTGACCATGTGGTAACCCTGAACGACGAAATCCAGCTCATCGCCTCAGAGATCATCCGCAACGGCTTTCTCAGCAGGGTGCACATCGGACTCGACTTTTTCGATGCAGCCATCAACCGAATCGGGGCCTATGTGGTGGGTACTAGGGCCGCGCAGAAAGCTTTTCTCTTTGCCATGCTGGAGCCCACGGAGGCATTGCTGAAACTCGAAGAAAAGGGCAAGCACTTTCAAAGGCTGGCCATGCTTGAAGAGCTCAAGAGCAAACCCTTCGGGGCCGTCTGGGATTACTACTGCCTGACCGAGGGGGTACCCCCGGCCGAGCGCTACATCCAGGAGATCGAAGGGTACGAAGAGCGGGTTCTCAGCAAACGCTGACCCAAACCGGCCGCCGCATCCTGTATCCCCAACAGACAACAGGACAACCGGACAACCCTCTATATCTCCACCCTGTGCCTTCCCTGCAGGTACCGGCCCAGGTATTTTCCGCCGAAGCTCACCTCCGCCTCACACCCCTCCGGTATCCAAAACTCCATCACCCCCCTCTTACCCCTTTTAACCTTTTTATCCTTTTCAACCTTTTCAACCTTTTCAACCTCTTTATCCCATCTAACCCAAATTGTTCCCAGGATGCAGGTATGCGACACCTCGGCCCAGGTGAGATCACCCACCGGCTGAGGGTCGATGATGATCCGCTCGTAGCCCGTTGATCCTTCGGCCTGCCGGATGCCTCCGATCCCGCTGTAGAGCCATTCCATGAGATGCCCGAGCATCATGTGGTTGTTCGACACATAGCGCAGGGCCGGCCACGACTCGGTAAGCGCCGTGGCGCCCATTTTGAGTTGATAGCCGTAGCCCGGAACATCATCGCGGGCGTTCATCTTCCAGATCACCTCGTGAGCGCCGGCATCCGCGAGTACCCTGACCAGATAGTGAAAACCGACATCCCCCGCTGTCAGCGCATAACCATCGCGCTCAATGGCGGCGAGGAGATTGGCAAAGACCAAACTCCTGTTATCATCGTCAACCAGTCCCACCACCAGCGGCATGGCATATGAAGTCTGACTGCCCGTGGCAATCACCCCGGTTTCGTCATCGTAAAACCTCCCGATGAAGGCCCCCTTCACCGAATCGGCCAGGGAGGCATATTGCAGCATTTCGGCAGGCCTGTTCATCAGGTGGGCCATCCTGACCATCAGGGTCAGATCGTAGTACCATATGGCCGTGGCCGTCAGGGCCAGGGGGGTCAGCTGGGATGATCCGGGCGATTGCTGTCCGAGGTCAAACCAGTCGCCCAGTCCGTGTGACAATATATGCCGGTCGGCCTTCGAACCCAGGTATTCCATGTAGCGAACCATCATCGGCCATGCCCTGTGCATGGCACTTGAGTCGCCGTACCACTCATGAAGCTGCCAGGGGATGATCACGGCCGAGCTGCCCCATTCGGGCGAATCCCTGAACCCCCCCGCAAAGGGTACGTACTCGGGTGCGATATCGGGGACCAGTCCGTTCTCGAGCTGCGAGTCGATCATGTCATCCACAATCTTGCTGTAGAAGCGGCTGACATCATAAACATACTGAATGGATGTGCCCATCAGGTGGGGCACCTCGAGCCAGCCGAGCTTTTCGCGATGCGGACAGTCGGTGGCCACGCTGGCCAGGTTGCTGCGCACCGACCAGTCGATCAGATCGTGAATCCGGTTGAACAGCTCGTTTGAACAGTTGAAGCTGCCAACCGTGGGTGCGCTGTTGCGGGTGTGGTGAAACAGCAGCTCCTCCACCACCGGCAACCGGTCAGGATTGGGATATCCCTCCGGCACCGCACCGGTCACCTGCACATAGCGAAAGCCGTAGTAGGTAAAGACTGGTCTCCAGACTTCAGGGTCACCGCCCGTGCAGATGTATTCAAACCAGGATGGACCTCCCGAGGCCTGCTGGGTCACCGCCCCATCATCGCCGATCAGCTCTCCGGGGATCATGCGAACCGCCTGTCCGGCCGCTCCCCGCACCCGGATTTCAGGAATGCCCGAAGCATTCTGTCCGAAATCATAGACAAAGCTCCCGTCGCTCATCGGGGAAATTTTCAAAGCTTCAAAGCTCTGCATGATCTTCAGGGGGTGATCCGTCTCGGGCTTCATCACCCCGCCCGGTCCCTCCACCACCAGGGCACTTTGCCAGCCTGAATCATCGAATCCTGACAGCTGCCATCCTTCATGAATCAGCCGGGCATCAAAATCTTCACCCCCATAGATGCTGGAAAAGGTTATGGGGGAGGATGCTGTTTGCCAGGTGCTGTCGCTGACCAGCTCCTCATGTGACCCGTCTGCGTATTGAATCCGCAGCATCAGGCGCATCATCGGTGCGCCCCAAGCGGATACCAGCTTGCGGTAGCGCTCGCGGTTGACATTGAAAAAGCCGTTGCCCACGGTCAGGCCGAGCACATGGCTCCCTCTTTTGAGTTGCCGTGAGACCTCATAACTGTTGTAAAGACAGGTTTTCGAATAGAGGCTCCATCCCGGGGCCAGAAAACGGTCGTCAAGAGGCTGCCCGTCAAGACTCAGGGTGTAATGGCCCAGTCCCGATACATGCAGCCAGGCCTCTTCAACCCGCTTTTCGACCTGGAACTCCCTCCGGAAATGGGGCACCACCGGCCGTCGCAGTCCTTTATCCCCCAAATGGTTACCCGAACCATGCACACCGGGAATGATCTTCAGCGAATCGGGCCATGCCTCATAACCGATCCAGGAGGCTTTGCTCCAATTCGATTCGGTCAGCGGCTCAATCGTTGCGTTTTCTTCTCCATAATTGTTACACCCGATCAGGAAGATACTCAGGATGAAAAAGATCAGGGAAGAAAGGATATATTTTGTGGATTTGACCATAGGATCCATGGTGCATCTTCTTCTCAGCATACTTTGATGACATTTATGTTAAGCAATTGTGCCAGTTTCTGAATCGCGCCGGCCCGATGCCCCACCCCCACGGCACAATGGTGTGCCGGTCCGTGGGAGTTCCATCTTTTGACAAACTCCCTGGCCCCGACAGAAAACCTGTAGCGACTGTTGGTATTGCCGATCTCAAGCACCGGTCCCTCAACCGTTTCGCCCTCGGCCACCAACAGGGCCGGTTTGCCACCCGGCTCCTCGATCACCGACAGGAGGGTTACCTCGCCCGGCCTGACCGACATCTCAACCGACAATCCATTTCCCACCTTGCCGTGATACACCTTCAGCGGACGAACCTTGGTTTTACCGGAGGCGATGGCGATGTGACCCGGACCGTCGTGTCCCATCAAAACAAGATCCTCATTCAGGTCGAGGGCGTAATACTCGGTAAATGAACCGCCGGCTCCCAGCAGACTGAGGATCTTCATGGCCTGCACATTCTTCACCTCATATTCGCCGGCCACCGGCACGCCCCGGGCGGTCAGCAGCGAGCTGCCCAGGATGATGCTGGCGATGGACTGCTCATTTTCGGTGCCCGTTCCCTGGTAATAATAGGCCAGTGACCCCAGCTTGTGCCGTTCGGCCAGACGGTCGAGCGCCACCGAGGTGCGTGCCGCCTCTGCCAGATCCTCAGGGTTGCAATCATCCTGGATATCAAACTCTTCACCGAACGCCTTCATCCGGTCTCTCATTTGGCCCTCCTTAACCTCATTGCGAAGTCCGGTCAGCTCATCTACCTCGAGCATCTCAATGTGGCCGCCAAAGGTGACCAGCTGCTGCGTCAGGTCGGTGTATACATCCAGCATTCCCCCGTAATAATGACCCATGAGTCCGAGCCGGTTCAGGCTCATCGAATGCTTAACACGGGCCGCCCGGATCCACTCCTCCACCTCCGTCCACACCTGAGGGTCATCCCTTAGGGAGCCGGTGATCTCATGAAAGCGAATGCCGGCGCGGTTGAATACATTGGCGATCTCGGGAGCGGGACAGGGTGCGCAGTGGGCCAGCCACTCGCCGGTCATGGCGGTGCGGTCTTTCAGTCGGTTGAACTTCTCATAATCTATGGCCTTTTCGGGAACGAGGTTCAGGATGACCACAGGCACGCCGGCACGCCTGACCACCGGAAGGACGGTTGAGGAGAGGGCGTAGGTGGTGATGTAGAGAAAGATCATCTCGACGTTCCGGCCCCGGAACATCCAGGCCGCATTCATGGCTCCTTCAGGAGAATCGACCAGTCCTGCCGATATAACCTCGGCGCCAAATCCGGCCATTTTTTTCTGAACCTCGTTGAGGTACCCTTCGAGGCGGGATTTCAATCCCTCAAACTGCGGCCAGTAGGTGTCGAGGCCGATGCCGAAGATTCCGATGCGAAAGGGGTAGTTGTTCATGGTTTAAGAGTGACGAGTGACGAGTGAC
>CAYGOU010000069.1:0-5509 GCA_964351455.1 uncultured Porphyromonadaceae bacterium | reverse complement strand
ATAAGTCAGTCATAGTGAAAGCGGCATTTGGCTATCAGGATCATGTCGTCAATAACCTTGTAAATAATCCGGTGTTCGCTGTTGATCCGGCGCGACCACCATCCCTGGTATTTAAAGCGCAGCGGTTCAGGCTTACCGAGTCCTGTGAAGGGATGGCGAGCAATATCTTTCAACAACTCATTGATCCGAATCAAAACTTTTCGATCGGTGCTTTGCCAGTAGAGATAATCCTCCCAGGATTCTTCGACAAACAGATATTTCATCAGTCAAGCAGCTCTTTTTGAAATGACAAACCGCTTTTGAATTGCTCTAGAGCCGAATCAAGCCTCTCCTCATTTTTCCGGGATGACATCTCATGATGGGTTGCTGTCAGCGCATTATACTCTTCAATCGAAAGCACAACTACGCCGCTATCTTTACCCCTGTTGATGATTAGGGTCTCAAAATTCTTTGTAACCCTGTCGAGATATCTCTTAATATCCTTTCTGAAATCTGATATGGTTGTGGTAATGATCATAGGATCAGAATTTGTACGATTATTTGTACAAATATACGTACACTACTGACAAGAAAAAAACATAATATTAAACAGACTGAAATCAATTGCTATCTTCATAAAAAAACCAATACCATGAAAAAGAGATATCTGTTTTTGGTTCTGTTTGCCTTTATGACCCTCTCGTTTGAGGGTTCAGGCCAGACAAAGAGTGCATACAAGTCCCCTCCCCTGGCGGTTGCCAAACCTGAGCAGGCGGGCATGTCGGCCGAGCGGATGGCCCGCATCGATGCGATGTTTGAAAAGGCCATCGCCGACGGGGAGATTCCCGGGGTGGTGGCCTTGGTGGCACGACAAGGGAAGATTATTTACCACAAGGCATTCGGCGTTTCCGACCCTGAAACGGGCCGAAACTATCAGAAAGACGACATCTTCAGGATCGCATCACAGAGCAAGGCGATCACAGCCACCGCGGTCATGATCCTGTGGGAGGAGGGCAAATTCAACCTCGACGATCCCATTTCGAAGTACATTCCTGAATTCAAGAATCCCGGACTCCTCAAAAAATTCAATGCCAAAGACAGCAGCTTTACCCTAACGCCGGCGAAACGCGAAATCACCATCCGGCATCTGCTGACCCACACCTCCGGGATCGGATACGGAGTGATCGACGGGGATGAGCGGTTCAGGAAAATCTATGCAAAGGCCGGTGTGACCGATCTTTTCACGACAGAACATGTCTCCATCGCTGAGAGCGTGAAGAAGCTGGCCAAACTGCCCCTCCATCACAATCCCGGCGAGGGATATACCTACAGCGAAGGACTGGATGTGCTGGGATATTTCATCGAGGTGGTTTCGGGCATGCCCTTCGACCAGTTTCTGAGGGAGCGGCTTTTTGATCCCCTCAAAATGAAGGATACCTGGTTCTACCTGCCGGATGCCAGTGCTCCGAGGCTGGTGGCGGTGCAGCAGAAGGTTGAGGGAGTGTGGCAGAAATACCCGGTGACCTTCTACGATCCCGATTACCCAATCAAGGGTTCAAAAACCTTCTTTTCAGGAGGAGCAGGACTGTCAAGCACGGCCCATGATTACGCCACCTTTCTGCAGATGTACCTCAACAACGGAGAGCTCAACGGCATCCGCATCCTGAGCCGCACCACCGTGAATTTCATCATGCAGGAGCAGTTTCCGGGGTTGTGGAAAAACGGACTTATGGCATACGGACTGGCCTTCGGGGTGCTGAACGAGCGGGGCGAGGCCCTGGGAGGAAAGGGCAGTAAGGGGACCTTCGACTGGGGAGGTTATTTCAACACCCAGTATTTTGCAGATCCCCGGGAGCAGATTGTGGGGGTGATCATGAAGCAGACACTGGGACCGACGGGCGATAATACCGGATGGAGGTTCAGGCAGCTGGTGATGCAATCGGTTGACGATTAGCAGAAGGCAAAAGGCAGAGGGCAGAGGGCAAAAATTGGTAAAAGGGATGAAGACAAAAGGAATAAAATGGTGGGTGGTGGTGGTTACGATGCTGACGGGTCAGATGGTGATCACCGCACAGGAGACGATGACCATAAGCATCGACCTGAACGACCGCCGGGCGCCGGTGCCGGCAGCGCTTTACGGCATCTTCATGGAGGAGATCAGCCATGCTTTTGACGGGGGCATATATGCCGAATTGGTGCAGAACCGTAGTTTTGAAGAGGGGATCGTTCCGCCCGGCATGAAGCTGGTCGGGGATGCGGATGGAAAGCTGCGGATGGAGCTGGAATCACTGCCACCGGGGGTTCCGGAGGAGCGGTGGCCGATGCCCTGGCCCTGGAGCATGAACTGCGGATGGGATCCGGAGCGGGCTCTGGTGGGCTGGTCGCTGGAGAACGAAGGGGGCACGCCGGCAGCCATGGAGCTGACCGCTGACCATCCGATGAATGCGGCATCGCAGCGCTCACTGCGGATCAGCATCCCCAAAAAGAAAAGGGAGATTTCCGTCAACTCGCTGATCAACACCGGATACTGGGGAATGAACATCCTTGCGGGGGAGGAGTATGACCTTACCTTTTATCTGAGGCCCTATCGGTTTAAGGGAAATATCCGGGTGGCCCTTGAGGGATCAGGGGGGGTGCTGGCCGGGACTGACCTGGGCAGGGTAAAGCGATCCACGCGATGGATCCGTCACAACCTGACCCTGAAGGCTGAGAAGAGCGATCCCGCAGCGCGACTGGTCATTACCCTCGAAGGTTCAGGCGAGCTTCAGATCGACTGGGTTTCACTATTTCCGCCCACCTTCGGCGACCGGCCGAACGGACTGCGACGGGATCTGGCCCAACTTTTGGCCGACATGAAACCCGACTTCATCCGCTACCCCGGGGGATGCTATGTTGAGGGCCTCTCATGGGAATCGGCGCCCGACTGGCGAACCATGGTCTGTCCGCCCGAGGAGCGGCCGGGACAGTGGGGGTACTGGAAATACCGGTCGACCGACGGCTTCGGGTACCACGAATTTCTTGAATTCTGCGAGCAGCTGGGCGCGGATGCCATGTATGTCGCCTTTGCCGGCATGACGGTTCATCCGGATAACAACTGGCCGCTTGACAACATCGACACCATCATCCGGCAAACCCTGGATGCCATCGAATACGCCATCGGTCCCACCGATTCGCCGTGGGGATCCCGGCGTGCCCTCATGGGTCACCCCGAACCCTTTCGGCTCAAATATGTGGAGATCGGCAACGAGCATCCACCGGCCATCTATGGCGACTACTACGTGAAGTTCAGGGATGCCATCAAGGCGAAATACCCCGACATGGTGGTCATCATGAGCATGTACTGGAGCGGACTCAACCGTCCCGCTATCGAAAGGGCCGGTGACGAGAACATTGACATGGTGGATGAACACGCCTATCGCGATGCGCAGTGGATAAGAAGCAACTTCGACTATTTCGACCGCTATGAGCGCACCCCCTGGTCGGTTTATGTGGGCGAATATGCCTCGCACCATGCCCAGGGCGACCTCCTCTGCGCCCTCAGCGATGCTACATACCTTATGATGATGGAGAAAAACGGCGACCTGGTGAAGATGGCCAGCTATGCCCCGCTCTTCTGCAATGTGAACGACCGGAGCTGGGGGGTAAACCTGATTGAATTCGACGCCTCGCGGAGCTTTGCCCACGCCTCATACTATGTTCAGAAAAGCTTCAACGAACACCGTCCGGATGTGAACCTGGGCATCACCGTCGAAAATTCACTTCAAATTGATACCCTAAAAAACCTGCTCGCCGGAAGAATCGGACTCGGTTCATGGAAAACGGCGGTTGAGTATCGCGATTTCGAGGTGGTCGACGGAGCGGGTAACCCGATGTACAACCACACCTCCCACTTGAAATCCCGCTGGGGAGAACCGGTGGCAGGCAGCTGGTCGATGGAGGGTGAGAGCATTCGCCAGTCGGATTCGGGGGTGGATGCCGCCCGCATTTTCATTCCCAACCTCCCATTCGAAACCGGGGAGATCAGGGTCAAGGCCCGGCGCACCGAAGGATCTGAGGGCTTTCTCATCCTCTTCAACGCCGAAAAGGATGACCGATTCTTTTTTGCCAACTACGGGGCCGCCGGCAATGCCTTTCATGAGGTGCAATGCTGGGGAACCCCCCGGGATTACGCCTACAAAAGGTATTCAAGCACCCGGGGCGAAATCGAGAACAATCGCTGGTACGACCTCAGGGTGGTGGTTAAACGCGACCGGGCAGAGATGTACCTCGACGGGGAGCTGGTTTCGGTGGCGGGACTAACCCCGGTTGAATCGCTGTTTGCCACGGCAGGCCTCAGAACCGGAAGCGAAGAAGTGGTGACAAAGGCGGTGAACTACCTCGAGGAGCCGGTTAAAGCTACACTCCACCTTTCCGGAGCCGCTTCGGTTCAACCCACCGGCAGCCACATCGTGATCACCTCAGGAGATCTGCATGACCGCAATACGCTCGATGAACCGCAGAAAATTATCCCGGAGGAAAAACCCCTGAATAACTGTTCAAACCAATTTTCCGTTACCCTGCCCCCCAGGTCGGTGAATCTGATTCGGGTAACGGTCAGAAAGTAACCAAACCATGAAAAACCCACTCCGATCTATCAAGCTTTACTCTCTGATTATCATCACCATAGGACTGGCAACCGCGTGCCGGCAGGTTGACAAGCCTGCGCTTGAGTTTCCCGGCCTCAAAGGCATTACCCTCACCGGTGGAGTCTGGTACGACGCGATGCAGGCCGACCATGAATGGCTGGCCGGAATAGATCCTGAACGCCTGCTGCACCATTTCTACAAGGTGTCGGGCGCTGAACCTACAGCTCCTGAATACGGTGGATGGGAAATGGAGTGGCGCGAACTTCGGGGCCACTCCATCGGCCATTACCTCTCGGCCGCCTCACGCATGGTCCTCCTGACTCAAGACTCACTCCTGCTCGGGAACATTTACCGCGTCATCACCGGACTGGCCCTTTGCCAGTCGCGCAACGGCAACGGTTATGTGAGCGCCTTTCCGGAAGAATACCTCGACAGGGTGGAGGCGATGAAACAGGTGTGGGCACCCTACTATACGCTGCACAAGATCCTGGCGGGACTGGTTGACGGGTACGTATATCTGGGCAATCAGGTCTCGCTCGAAGTGGCCCTGAAACTTACTCACTACCTGCACGCCAGGATCATGCCCCTGGGCAGGGAGCAATTTCAGGAGGTGCTCGACAAAACCGAGCAGGGGGGGATGAACGAAGTGTTCTGGGACCTTTACAGCCTGACGGGCGATGATGCCTCGAAGGAGCTGGCCCTGGCCTTCTACCAGGAGAGCTATTTTGAACCGATGTTGCAGAGAGAGGACCGGCTCAAGGGATTTCACAGCAACTCGCTGATTCCGAATGTAGTAGGACTGGCACGTGAATACGAACTGACCGGTGATGTATCGAGGAAACAAATTTCCGAATGGTTCTGGAACCAGATGCACCACGAGCGTACCTACGTTACCGGGGGCACCA
>CAYGOU010000068.1:0-12128 GCA_964351455.1 uncultured Porphyromonadaceae bacterium | reverse complement strand
GAATGGTTGGTGAAATCAAGAATGCCATACGCGAAGCCATTCTGGATGGATTGATACACAATGAAAGAAACGAAGCCTGGGATTTTATGATCACAACAGCGGCCGAACTGAACCTGAGTCCCCTGCCTGGCTATGAAAAACCTGCAGACAAATTCACAAATGATCACGAAGACTGACTTCAAACCCGGCACCATGATTTATCCCCTGCCGGCTGTGCTGGTGGGTTGCGGTGACACTCCGGAGAACTACAACCTGATTACAATTGCCTGGACCGGAACCCTTTGTACAGATCCACCGGTATGTTACATTTCGGTCAGGCCTGAGCGTCATTCCTATGCGCTCATCAGGAAGAGCGGTGATTTCACCATTAACCTGACCACCTCGGTGATGGCAAAGGCGGTCGACTGGTGCGGAGTGCGGTCAGGACGCGACCATGATAAATGGAAAGAATGCGGATTGACCCCGGGCCCTGCGCATCAGATATCGTCCCCGGTGGTGATGGAATCCCCTGTAAACATTGAATGCAGGGTCAAAGAGATTCTCGAGCTTGGATGTCACCATGCCTTTGTTTCAGAGGTAGTAAACATCCAGGTCAGCAGCCATCTGATCGACCCGGCCACCGGCAAATTTAATCTCGTTGATGCCAACCTTCTGGCATACGTTCACGGAACCTACCGGTTCATTGGGAAAAAGGCTGGAAGTTTCGGCTTCTCGGTGAAGAAGGCCCGCAGCTGATCACCCCCGTGGGTGTCAGTCCCGCTTGTTAATCCTGATGTTCAGAAAAACCGGAAAATGATCGCTGAAGCCTCCGCGGTAAACCGGACCGGTGTAAGTTCTGAAGGGCCGGGTTCCGAGGTAATCCGTATCCTCCTCCTGGAGATAATCTGGTGCAAACACATGGTGATCCCCTGGCCGGCTGTAGAGGCGGGCGGTAGTATCCAGCATTGAACCTGAAACCACAAACTGATCGAGAAAATTCCATGCTCCGCGGTATTTATAGCTCCCCGGTCCTCCCAGCAACTCGAGGTATCCTGTCAGGGCATAGAGATCCGACGGGTCGGGCTTGTCGAATTCACGCAGAGCGTTCAGTCCTGATACGACACTAAGATCCTGGGGCTCATCGTTCAGATCCCCGGTAATGATGATCCGGGCACCGGGACTGGCACTGAGAATTGAATCCACCCGGGTGCGCAGCAATTCGGCGACAAAGATCCTTTTAGGCCTGGTCTGCACCTCACCTCCCGAGCGTGAGGGCCAGTGGTTCACAAAGAGATGCAGGGTATCCAGATCGGCAAGCACTCCCCTGGCATACAAAATCTCTCTGGTTTGTGTAACGGTATCAAAGGGAAACCAGACCGGCCAGAAGGCTGAACTGAGCAACCTGAAGTAGGGTTCACGATAGATGAGGGCTACATCAATGCCACGGTAGTCGGGTGATTCTTTGTGAAGAATCCGGTACCCCACTCCATCCAGATCATTGATTTGGAGCAGTTCTTCAAGCACCTGCCGGTTTTCAACCTCGCACAAGCCGATCAGGACGGGCAAGGTGTCCCCTCCGAGATCCCGTATAACCCGTCCAATTTTCTGAAGTTTATCGTGATATCGCCAGCTATTCCAGCCGTAGGATCCGTCCGGGGTAAAGTCATCATCGTTTTTCACCGGTTGGTTCAGGGTATCGAAAAGGTTCTCAACGTTGTAAAACATGAATCTGTAAAAGGGATTATCATCAATGGTCTCCGGTGTTTTCTCCTTTTCGCACGAACATGCCAGGACGAAGGCCATCACAAGGGTCAGGAGAGCTAATCTTGCCAGTCGAAGAATCAAATTCATCTTCCTTTATGTTTTGTGATCCATTCAAAGGCACCCAGATCGGGCTTGCCATCTTCGGTACGGTTTACTCCGTCATAGTCAAGCGGATACAAAAGTGCGTATTCGGCCTTTGCCTTGCCCCTGGCGGGAGACAGGGAGTCGAGTCTGTAATTGTGCTCAGCGGGAGAAGCATAACGGGGATCCACGTTCTTGGTGATACTTGTCCAGTGTGTTTCATCACTGGTATTAAGGGTATCCACCTTTACAAGACAGTGGTCGAAATGGTAATTGAAGGCACCCGGCACCGGCACCTGATTGATGGTATTGGCAAAACCGATTTCGATCTGGCGGTTGCCGCTGATGATACAATTGGCAAACAGGGCCTGCTCCAGCTGGTAAACATAGGCCTGGTTTCCATAAATATAAAAATTATTTAAAAGCACCGCCGGGTCCGTCCGGATCCATTCGTCAAAGGGGTTGGATGCGCTGTTGTTGATGGTGCAGTGATAGAATTCATAATGACCTCCCAGGGTGAGGGCAACGCACCATTGCTTACAATAATTGATCACACAATTGATGGCCAGAAGAGACGAACTCTGGGCGTAGATACCGGCAATCGACATATTCTCAATGGTGCTGTTTTCGATGATGAGGGTAGGCTGATCGCGAGAAGCCAGGGTATCGAGCTGAATTCCCTTTGTGGCGTTCTTGATGATGGCATGTCGGATGCGGTTGTTCTTGCTACCATTTAGCAGGTGGATGCCACCCAGGAAGTACCGGGCACCATTGTCGTATTCAAGCCATGCTCCCCATTGTCCTGGATTGTTATCATACCAGGGTTCAAGCCGGTCGCCCTGAAAGCTTACCGGCTGATCAAGGGTACCGTTCACCACCAGGGTTCCACCAACAAGTAAGGAGGAGCGGTTGTGGAAGTGGATCCTGACGCCGGGGTCGATGGTAAGGGTTTTAAGGCTGTCGACGTATACATATCCATATACCAGATAAGGTTTGTCGTTGACCCAGGTTTCATTTCCGATGGTGTCGGCCGCAAAAAGGTGCACATCCTGTCCGAATGCCACCAGGTCAACATCCTGAAAGTTATTGTTGGTCATAAAGGTGACAGAATCCTTGATAACCATGGGATCGTTCAGTCCGTTTGGATCGAGTGTGACCTCAACGAAAATAAAAATGCTGTCGCGGGATGGAATTTCAACCCCGGTAAGTTCATTTCCGGCCCTGCCGTTGATGTTGAGCCTGAACCTTGAGGATTCTCCACCGGCCAGTGCGATTCGGTCGACCAGGATGGCCTGGCTGTGACGGTTGTATACCTTGAAATGGTGGGTGGTTGACCCGATGGTTGTAAAGACGGTGTCGAACAAAACGGTATCAACGGAGAATTCAAGCCTGGCAGAGGGGTCAGAAATGATACCCGGCTTTTCGCAGCAATAGAGTAAAAATCCCAGTAAGATTGACAGCGGAAGGGCTTTGGCAAGGCTCATGTAACAAAATTATCTTTTCCCTGACAATAACGGGAAAAAGATGGGATTATGATGCCTACTGGTTTTTAATGCATCTGACTGAGAAGGCGTAGTCGCTGTCGCTCCAGTCGCGGCCGATCTGAGGTTTGTCTTTATGCATGGCACGGTAAATGGCCCTGGTTCCTGAAATGGTTGATGTCCAGAATCCTGCATGGGTGGTCAGTCCCCCATAAATACCGCTTCCTGTGCGGTAGCCACCAGGCAGAACCTTAAAGTAAACCAGGTCAGTGGCCCCGGCGTTGGGGTTTTGCCAGTGAGATGTACCCCTCTCTTTCAGCATTCCGCCCTCCTCTGTTCCCCGGTACCATTCAAGCAGGGTAACATTGGCATCCATGCCCAGTGAACGCTCCAGAATTCTCCAATCGTCATCTGAGGGAAGCCTCCAGCCGCTCGGACAAGCATCCTGCGCTGCCTCATTGGTATATAGCCTTCCGTATACGGGAGAGTAGGCTAATTGGTTGTCATAGGCCCAGCTTCCGTTGACCGGGAAATTGAGGTTATCGGTCATCCAGATTTGGTTGCCGATCCGGATGGTTCGGTAGTCTCTGCTGTTTCTGGGATCCATGAAGGTCCCGGCCAGCAAAAAGGCCACATGCATGTCATCGTGGTTTGCGGCGCAGGTGGTATTGATGGTCCACCTGAGCTGGTATAGTTGTCCCACCTGACCGGTAAAGGTGGCCATGGGGTCGTTTGCATCGCTGAAAGTTCCGCCCGTGCCATATTGTATGGTCCAGAATCCGATGCTACCCACCGGAGGGGTATTGCCATTCAGGGTTGTTGACACGGTTCCGTCATCAAATTGCTGATCGGCACCGGCATCGGCAGAAACCGGAATCTGGTTAAAGGTTATTTCGCAATCATCCTCTGAAAAATCGCAGGGTGTGCTGATTCTCCAACGCAGAACATAGGTTTGGCATAGCAACCCGCTGAGCTGGGCACCAGGGTCGCTTATGCTGCTAAGGCTGCCACCAACACCCGACACTATGATCCAGGTACCGGTTCCGTTAACCGGGACATTGGCCTGTAAGGTGGCAGAGGTGGTTCCGTCGACAAAGCGCTGATCAGGACCAGCGTAGGCGGTGGTTGGGGTATCATCAACCCTTATGGTGATTTCATCGAAGGATTCATCGCACGGGGTGCTGATGGTCCAGCGCAGCACGTAGGTCTGACAAGGCTGCCCGATGAACCTGCAGCGGGGATCTGAAGAATCATCCAGACTTCCGCCCTGTCCGCTGCTGATGGTCCAGAGTCCATCTCCCTGCAGAGGGTTGTTCCCATTCAGAATTAACGAAGTAATGCCGTTTGCCAGTACACGATCATCCCCGGCATTGGCTTTAGTGGGAAGATGATCAAAGAGGATCACCACCTCATCGCTGCTCACTCCGCAAGCAGAGGTCAGGGTCCATCGAAGGACATAGGATTGGCATACCTGTCCGGTGAAAACCGTATTGTGAACACCTTCATCTGCAAAGGATCCGCCTGAGCCGGCAACAACACTCCACGATCCAATGCCTCCTTCCGGCAGATTGGCTGCCAGGGTGGTCTGGGTTCTGCCGTCGGTGAACAACTGATCGGGTCCTGCATTGGCAGGCACCGGTGCCTGTCCGAATAACACCTCCGCATAATCTTCGGTTGAACTGCAAAGGGTCGACACCTTCCACCTCAACTGGTAGAGCACGCAATTTTGTCCGGTGAAAATTGCCGAAGGATTTGATGGATTATCTATCGAGCCACCAGCTCCGGCAACTATGCTCCATTCTCCAGTGCCTGAGACTGGTGCATGTGCCTGGAGGGTTACAGAATTTCTTCCGTCGTTATAAGAAAAATCAGGACCGGCATTTGCAACGCTGGGAGTATGCAGGAATCTTACTGTCACATCATCCTGGGCCTGACCATACTGGGTGGTAACGATCCATCTTAGCACGTAGGTCTGGCACGCCTGGCCTGTAAAGATCGCTCTTGGGTTGGTCAGGTCAGAAAAAGATCCGCCTACACCGCTTAAAACCTCCCACCTCCCCGTTCCTTTCGATGGAACTGCAGCCTGAAGCTCGCAGGTCAGTGCATCTGTGGTAATGGTAATGTCCGGTCCAGCATTGGCCGTCACCGTGTTAATCAGATTCAACGACAATCCGACCTTATAAATCTCATTCCTGTTATCAAGTGCTATTATTTCAACCTGATAGCTTCCTTCTGACAGGTTCGATGTTGACCATGTATAATTATAGGGGAGATTTCCCATAGACTCCTTGAGGGTGCCATTGATGTAAATATCTACCTTCTGCACGGAGCCGTCGACATCATAGGCCGTGATCTGAAAGACCACATCCTGGCCTATATTGATGGTACTGTTGTTCTGCGGACTTTCAATCTTAACGAATGGAGGCTTGTTGGGCAGGATAAACTCGCATGCCCATAGTCCCGTCAGGATAAAAGCCAACATCAGGAAGGTTCTTGTAAACCTTCTGTGCACCCATCGAAAAACTGGAGTTGCCATGTAAACGGTACCGGATTTATTCATAAAATTAACGCATATTCAACGAAAAAATTGAGATAGTGCGGTTTTTCATGTCAATGTTTATAATTAAGCTCAATTGTTAAAAAGTCTCGCATGAAGCCATCAACATCCAGGTTTACCGTTTTAATCATTGCAGCGGGTATATTTCTGGTCAGTCCGACCCATTCTCAGATAGTTTCTCCTGTTGGCCATCAAGATCTGGTTGTTCAGGGTTACAGTGAAGATATCGAAGGCACAAAGTTCTGGTATCATTCGCTTTTGCCTGACATCCACGACGCCTACCTGGTCAGGGCCATTGACGGAAAACAACGGGCGGTTTGGATGACAGCCCCAGTGCCTGATAACCCGGCAGGAGGAAAGATCCATTTTGTCTGGATGGCCGGTCTTGGGTCAAACCTGGGCGAAGTGGCCATGACATTCAGGGTTGGGGGGCTGGCTGAATGCATATTCACCACCGGCAGAAACAGCTCATGGGACCGTGACTTTGGAGATGGTTTCAGGCTGAGTTACCGCAATGTTATGAAGGATGGTGCCGGTGACCTTTTTGGATTTATGTTTCTGACAATGCCGGCGGATGCTGTGCGCAAAGGCAGTCGGCTCGAGTTGTCGGTCACCGGTTCGGCCAGTAACAGCCAGGCCTGGTATATGACCTTCAGGTCGGCCATTCCAACCGGACTCACCTTCAATGCATACCCGGCCATTTACCGTAAGAGCGGCAAGCAATATCAGCCGGTCACAGCCCGGATCGTTTATTTCGGTCAACCGGCGGATGCCACCCTACTGGTAAACGGAATTCGACAGGCTAGTTTCAGGCTCGATTTTGGAATCCAGCAAAGAAACATCGAAATGGAGGCTGTTGAATACCCATCTCCCGTCAGTTTCAGGCTCGAATCACCCCTGCTGACCCAGGAGAAAATGATCACCCTTGAGCCGGTAAGGCCCTGGCAGATCTTCTTCGTTCAGCACACCCATACCGATATCGGATACACACGACCGCAAACAGAAGTGCTGGCCGAACACCTTCGGTACATTGACTATGCCCTTGATTACTGCGATGCCACGGATCATTATCCAGAAGATGCCATGTTCAGATGGACCTGTGAGGCAGCCTTCGCCGTTGACCAATACCTGGTGAGCCGCCCTGAACGCCAGATTCACCGGCTGAAGGAGAGAATCCGGGAAGGGAGGATCGAGGTAACCGGAATGTATTTCAACTTCGATGAAACCCCTGATGAACAAAGCTATGCCGCCTCCCTTCGTCCTATAAAGAGGTTCCATGAGGAGGGTATTCCGGTTTTAACGGCCATGCAAAACGATGTCAACGGCATCGGATGGTGTTTTGCTGATTTCTTTCCCACACTTGGCGTTAAATACCTCAACATGGGAACCCATGGCCACAGGGCCCTGATCCCCTTTAACCACCCAACCCCGTTCTGGTGGGAATCTCCGTCAGGTAGCCGGATGCTCACCTTCAGGGCAGAGCATTACATGATTGGGAACACCCTCATGGGAATTCACACTGGAGACTTCAACTATTTCGAAACCAAAGTGATGGAGTACCTTGTTGCTCTAAATCAAAAAGGCTATCCGTGGGAAGTTATTCCCATTCAGCACTCGGGATACCAGACCGACAACTCCCCTCCCTCAACCAGGTCGTCTGAGATGGTAAAGGCATGGAATGAGAAGTATGAATGGCCAAAGATCAAAACGGCAACCGCTTCTGAGTTTTTCAGATGGATCGAGCGTGAACATTCTGAAGATTTGCCTGTCATACGCGGAGCATGGCCCGATTGGTGGACCGATGGTTATGGATCGGCGGCCAGGGAAGTGGCCGCCTCAAGACAGGCTCATACCGACATCATTGCCAACCAGGGAGCTCTCTCCATGGCGCGCTGGCTTGGATCAGGCTTGCCGGAAGGAATCGTCGACCGGATCAACCTGGTTAATGAAGCCCTTCTTTTCTATGACGAACACACCTTTGGTCATGCCCAGAGCATCAGGGAACCGCTCCTTGAAGGCACCATGGAACAAAGGTCGCTCAAGGAATCTTATGCCTGGGAAGCATTCCGCAGGTCCCGCATGGTTGGAGAGGAAGCAATGGGACTTCTCCAGGAATTTGCAGAAAGGGATGCCAGTCATGCCACCATCTCGCTTTTCAATACCCTGAACTGGGAACGGTCTGGCACCGTTCAAGTCTATATTGACCACCAGATCCTGCCCATGGGAAGCTCCTTCAGGATACTTAATCCGAAAGGAGATGAGATTGCCGCCCAGGCCGGAGAACATCGCTCTGACGGTACCTGGTGGACCCTCTGGGTCGACAATCTTCCCCCACTGGGGTACCTGAACCTGATTCTTGAGGTGGATGTAAATGGCCAGAAATCCTTCACGGATGGGGTTAAACCGCCATTACCAACCGATTCTCAGGGAAATCTGCTCTTTGAGAATGAATTCTACCGGGCCACACTGTCGGGGGAGATGGGTACCCTGACATCCATCGTTGACAAAAAGCTTGGAATTGAACTCTGCGATTTGGAATCTCAGTGGCAAATGGGACAATTCATCCATGAAACCCTTGGAAACCGCAGCCAGATGGAGGCTTTTCAATTGACAGACTATCAACGGTCGCCGGCCGATACCATGTGGTTCGAATCTTATGAGGAGGGTCCGGTATGGACCACATTCAGGTTCAAGGGTGAAAGCACAACAGCCGTTGGTCCTGAAGGACTGCTGGCTGAATGGAGGTTTTACCGGCAAAACGGACTCATTGAACTGGTTTATAGAGTCCGGAAAAAATCAATCACCGATCCTGAAGCCATTTATATAGCCTTCCCCTTTAAGCTGGATGGTGGAAAAATCTTCGCAGAGGTTCAGGGAGGTGTTATGGAAGCCGGCGTCGACCAGATTCCCGGATCAGCAAACGACTGGAACACGGTGCAGAATTTTGCAACGGTACGGAACCAGCAGCAACAGATCATCCTCAGCAGCCACAAAATACCCCTGATGCAGTTCGGTGGAATACAGACAGGACGCTATCTGGCAGGTGCAAAACCGGAGAGCAATCACATTTTCGGATGGCCCATGAACAACTACTGGACCACCAATTTCAACGCCGACCAGCGCGGGGAATTTACCTTTTCCTATTTCATCACCTCCTCTGGCAATCCCGGAGTTGACCACGCCACCCAAACCGGCTGGGGACTCAGGGTACCGGTATTGGCAAGGGTACTTCCCCCGGGCAAACCCCGCGGCTTTGAGAGATCATGGTCGTTGTGGAGCAATCAACCCGAAAACCTTCTTTTGGTAAATGCACGTCCTATTCAAAAAGCATTGGAGGTGATTCTTCAAATCAGGGAAATTTCTGGAAGGGAGGCCCGATTTGAGGGTCCATTCAGTGCCGGCGGTACTTTGTGGAGAATTGCAGAATGCGATGTTAACGGTAAAAGGCTGGAATCCGAAAACAACAGCATCATATTTAAGCCCCTGGAAACTAAATTTATAAGCATATATAAATAAGCACCAGGGGCCTGCAATGGTTAAAACTTGTTAAAAGTTGGTTGGCAGAAACGCTGCCTCTGCATCCATTTTGTGCTTTTCCCGTAAATTTCAGCTGAAGTTCCTAAACCAGTTTATCAAATCTATTATGATGAAGAAATGGATGCTGGCTGTAGCCGGGTTGATGATCATGCTTCCCGGACAGTCACAGCAGCTTGACAAAAGCCTGCTCGATGCGGTTCACTACCGCTCAATCGGATCAACCCGGCACGGTGGACGCTATGTAGATTACGCCATGTATGAAAAGGATCCCGGACACTTCTATGCTGCACTGGCATCAGGCGGTGTATGGAAAACGCTTAATCACGGCATCTCTTTCGAACCGGTATTTGATGAAACCGGAGCCATCAGCATTGGCGATCTGGCCATGGATCAGAACAATCCCGATATCGTCTGGGTAGGAACAGGCGAAGCCAACAATTCGCGCACAGCCTATTACGGTGATGGGGTTTACAAATCAACCGACGGCGGGAAAAGCTGGACCAACATGGGGCTCACCCGCTCGATGCATATCGGCCGGATCATTATTCACCCCAAGAACTCCGACATCGTTTGGGTGGCAGCCAACGGGCCACTTTACGATTGGGGTGGGGAGAGCGGATTGTATAAAACAACGGACGGAGGGAAAAGCTGGAAAAAGGTTCTGGCCATTACGCGCGACGGAAAAGACATTGGCGTCATTGAACTGGCCATCGACCCAAGAAATCCAAATGTTCTCTATGCCGCCACCTATGATAAGGAACGCAGGCCATGGACCTTCAATGCAGGGGGACCGGCCAGCGCCATTTACAAATCCAGCAACGGGGGATCGACCTGGACGAAACTGATAACGGGACTGCCTTCGGGGATCATCGGAAAGATTGGAATAGATGTTTCGAGAAGCAATCCCAATATCCTCTATGCAAATATCGAGAACTGCAATGTGGAGGGGATGACAACAGAAGAACGTTGGGAGCTGATGCAGTCCGGACAACCGCTGCCACAGGGAAAGCGGGAGTATGGATGCGAGATGTACCGCAGCGACAACGCAGGAAAAACCTGGCGGAAGGTGAGCCCGGATGATCGGGAGATCGGTGGCGGTCCCGGATATTATTACATGCAGGTGCGCATTGACCCCAACGATCCCGATCACGTTTATGTGGTGAGCGTTGGGATGTATGAAACCAAAGATGGTGGAAAAACCTGGGGCACACCGTTCCGTTTCGGGGGCGATAACCACGGCCTTTGGATCAACCCTGCCAACTCGAAGCACATCATCCTGGGTTACGACCACGGCATGGGGGTCACCTACGATGCAGGACAAAACTGGTACCATCCCGACTTTAAGGCGGTCGGTCAGTTTGTTGCAGTGGGCTATGATTTTGCCTATCCCTATAATGTATACGGAGGATTGCAGGATAACGGGTCGGTGAAGGGTCCGAGTACCAAGACCAACTATACTCCGATCACGCTCGAGGACTGGCGTACAACCGGCGGTGGCGACGGAATGTATAATGTCGTCGACTGGGCCGAAAACCGTTATCTCTACAATGAGTCGCAGTTTGGTCCGATTTCACGCACCGACATGGTGACCGGTGAAACCAAAAGCATTCGTTACCGGAACATGGACAGGTGGGCATGGAATGCCCCGATCGTTTTGTCGCATCACAATCCCAGCACCATTTATCATGCCGGTAACAAGGTGATCAAATCAACCAACCGGGGAGAATCATGGGAGGAGATCAGCGGAGACCTGACCACCTCAGATACGATCAAGATCAACGGAACCGGCAACATTCAGTACTGCACGATCGTAACGATGGAAGAATCATACCTTGAACCCGGTGTAATATGGGTTGGCACCGACGACGGTAAGGTTTGGGTGACCAAGGATGACGGCAAGAACTGGTCAGATGTCACCGGCAACATTCCGGATCATCCCGGTTACTGGGTCAGCAGGGTTGAACCATCGCATTTCGATTCAGGAACCGCGTACATGACCATAACAGGACTCAGAAATGAGGACTACCGCCCCTTCATCTGGAAAACCACCGATTTCGGAAAGAGCTGGACATCAATTGCTTCAAACCTGCCGAACGACCCGCTGTGTGTGGTCAGGGAGCACCATTTGAATCCCAACATGCTGTTCGCAGGCAGCACCAAACAGGTGCTGGTTAGCATTGACGGAGGAAAATCATGGAGCCCCATGAGGAGCAACATGCCACACGTTGCAGTTGAAGACCTGAAAATCCATCCCCGCGAAAACGACCTGATTGTCGCCACACACGGCAGGAGCTTATACATCGCCGACATTTCATGGCTTTCTGAAATTACTCCCGAATGGCTGAACCGGCAGGCCTGGCTATTCAAGCCTGAAACCCGTGTACAGTGGAAAGGGGGCCGTAACAATCACAGCGCATTCAGCAATTTCGCAGGAGAGAGTGAGAAGCCGGGTGTGCCGATTCATTATTATCTGGCCGACAGTGCAAGCGTCAAGGTTGAAATCTTTGACGGCAACCGCCTGATCTTTGAGGTGGAACCTGAGAAGCAGGCCGGCCTCTGCACCTATACCTGGAACTATCAGGAGAGAATCAGGATGAGAACCGAAGAGGAGAAAGAGCAGATGAGACAGCAATCTCAGCGTTTCAGGGGAGCAGCCGGAGCCGCCCGCGGAGGCAGAACCCAGCAGGGCAATGCCTTCGATTGGGTGATGGGACAGGCAGGTCCTGGTG
>CAYGOU010000067.1:0-12403 GCA_964351455.1 uncultured Porphyromonadaceae bacterium | reverse complement strand
ACCGAAAGAAAGAAGGTCAAGGTTCCGCCAAGAATTTTTTTCCTAAGGTTTACCCCATTAACCCGGGCAACTACCTCGGCTCCGATTCCCAGGTCGGCAATGTTGTCAAAATAGCGATGGTAAGCCACACCACCCAAGTCTGTGAAATTCAGCAGTCCGGCATCAATCATCCTCACCGAGCGACTCCTCACCATGGCGAGAAGCTGCTCCTGCGAACGGGTTATCCCTGCCCCCCTGGCAAAATCGTTGCCCGTTCCATAGGGCAAAACCCCTAATACCGGCTTATCCTTGACATCACCTTCATAACCGAGATATCCATTCACCACCTCGTTTAAAGTCCCGTCTCCACCCAATGCCACCAGAAAATCACACCCGTCATCAATTGCCTGACGCGTAAGAAGTTCTGCATTCCTGGGTGATTCAGTGTAATAAAAAGAGGTTTGAAACTCCCCTCCGAAAACCTTCTCCAATGAAGAAACCAGGCCCTTACGGCCATGAATTTTTCCATGCACAACAAAACCAATTTTCCCCATGAGGTTTAAGTTGGGCGCAAAGATACAGACTTTTTACTTGCACAACCTCCCAGACTCAGGCTTGTTTACCAACGTATCCATATTTTTAAATTTTTGCATATCATTGTGATCTGTTTATGGAATACCTGCCTGAAAATCTGAGATACAGCAACATGGATTACCGCAGATGCGGCAAAAGCGGACTTAAATTACCCATACTATCACTGGGTTTGTGGCATAATTTCGGCGGCGTTGATATCCTTGAAAACGCGAAAAAAATTCTTTTTTGGGCTTTTAATGCCGGCATCACCCATTTTGACCTGGCCAATAACTACGGTCCCCCACCCGGAAGCGCTGAAATAACATTCGGAAACATCCTGAATGCCCATCTGAAGAATCATCGCGACCAGATGATCATCAGCACCAAAGCCGGTTACCTTATGTGGCCCGGACCATACGGAGAATGGGGTTCCAGAAAATACCTGCTTGCTTCCCTGGATCAGAGCCTTCGACGCATGCAGATCGATTATGTTGACATCTTTTATTCACACCGTTACGATCCGGAAACCCCTTTGGAAGAAACCATGGGCGCTCTTGACCAGGCTGTGAAAAGCGGCAAGGCGCTGTATGCCGGTATCTCCAACTATCCCCCGGAAGCCACGCTTAAGGCTTCTGCCATTCTGAGGGATCTTAAAACTCCCTGCCTGATTCATCAGGCGAAATTCTCCCTGTTTCAGCCTGAGATCCGCGATCATCTTGCCAAGGTGCTCACCGACGAAGGTATCGGCTGTATCGCATTCTCTCCACTGGCCCAGGGTATGCTTACCGATCGCTATCTGACGGGCATCCCTTCAGGTTCCAGGGCCGCCAATGAACATGGCTTTCTCAGACCGGATGAACTCACCGACGAGAAAATTGCATCCATCAGATCCCTTAACCAACTGGCTGCCTCAAAAAACCTGACCCTTGCCGAACTGGCTCTGATCTGGGTCAAAAGCCACCCCTTTATCACCTCCGTACTTATTGGGGTGAGTTCAACAATTCAACTTGAAACCAACCTGAGAATTTTGAGCCATCCGGCATTCAACCCATCTGAAATGAACGAAATTGAAGCCTTGCTCCCTGTAAAAACCCTTTAATTCTAACCTATATGGAAATTCGCAGAGTTTTTGACATTCTCGACTATGCCTCAGCAAACCTTGCGCGCAAGGATGCCCTGGCCTGTAAAACCGAAGGACAATGGATCACCTATTCCCACGAGGAATACCAGCGGAACGCCAACCTGATCAGCTACGGTCTCTTGTCAATGGGATTCAAGAAGGGTGACAAAATTGTCACCGCCTCAAACAACAGGCCCGAATGGAACTTTCTTGACATGGGCATGATGCAGATCGGCGCGATACACGTCCCGATCTACCCAACCCTCACCGACGAGGAAACTGAATACATCATGAACCACTCCGATGCCAGAATGGCTGTTGTGTCGGATCAGGGACTTTTCAACAAATTCAACAAACTGTTGCCCAAGGCTCCCGGAATTAAAGATCTCCTTACCTTCAACAAGGTTGAGGGTGCCAGAAACTGGAAAGAGCTAACCGACCTGGGTGAAAAACATGAAAAGGAGTTTCGCGACCAGTTGCCCGCTATAAAGGCTGCCGTCGAACCCAGCGAAGTTTTCACCATTATTTATACCTCAGGGACAACAGGGGTTGCAAAAGGGGTTATGCTGACCCATAAAAATGTGACCACCAATTTCGACGATGCCATGTACCTGCTGACCCCGGAGCCCTCAGAAAGAGCTCTCAGCTTTCTGCCTCTTTGCCATGTCTTTGAGAGAACCGTTCATTATGCCTATCAGCTCAGGGGGTATGGACTGTACTACGCTGAAAACCTTGGAACCATCGCTCAGGACCTCAGGGATGTTAAGCCCGGAATGTTTGTGTCGGTGCCAAGGCTGCTCGAGGTGATGTTCGACAAAATCATCGCCAAGGGAAAAGCACTCAAGGGAATCAAAAAACAGATCTTCTTCTGGTCGGTGAATCTTGGATTCCGATATGAGGCAGGTGGAGTGAACGGGAAATTCTATGAATTCAAACTCAAAATTGCCCGCGCCCTGGTATTCAAGAAATGGCAGGAGGCTCTGGGTGGTAAAATCCAGCTGGTGGTAAGCGGAGGTGCCGCACTTCAGCCCAGGCTTGCCAGAATTTTTACTGCAGCAGGACTGCCCGTCATTGAAGGATACGGACTCACCGAAACCTCTCCGGTAGTGGCCGCCAACGAAAAGGATTATCCCAACAACATGTTTGGCACCGTTGGATTGGTTATGAAAAGCGTCGAAGTGAAAATCGCAGAAGACGGTGAGATCCTCGTCAAAGGCCCCGCGGTGATGAAAGGCTACTACAAAAACGAAGAACTCACCCGTGAAGTAATTGATGAGGATGGATGGTTCCATACCGGTGACATCGGTCAATTTATCGACGGAAGATTCCTTAAAATTACCGACCGAAAAAAAGAGATCTTTAAAAATTCAGGAGGCAAGTACATTGCCCCGCAGGCGATCGAAAACAAATTCAAGGAGTCATTCTTCATTGAGAACATTATGGTCATCGGTGAAAACCAAAAGTTCACTTCCGCCCTGGTCGCTCCGAACTTCAGGTTCCTTCATGACTATTGCGCCAAGAAGGGTCTCCATTACCGCGACAACCAGGAGCTGGTCAGGAAACCTGAAATCATCAGCCGCTATCAGAAAGAGGTTAATGAAATCAATAAAACCCTTGCGGCACATGAGCAGATCAAACGCTTCAGACTCATTTGCGATGAATGGAGCACAGGAGCTGGAGAACTAACCCCAACCCTCAAGCTGAAAAGAAGAGTGCTTCAGGAAAAGTACGATCACATCATTAAGGAGATCTTCAGCATGTCAAAAAGCGAGGATGAGTAATAATCCTCAACCTCATTGAGAAAGCCGGGCACCCCCCGGCTTTTTTATTAGCCATAACATAAGCACAGTCAGCAAACCATTGATCAGAAGCAACTCAAATCCAAAAACATAGCCCCCCAGCATCCTGGGTGAAAAGGCCTGAATAGCATAAGTAAGCACCGGTGACACCAGAACAACCAAAGGAACCCATTTGTCCCTGACCTTATGATGGCTGAACATTCCGAAGGCGTAAAGTCCCAGCAAAGGTCCGTAAGTATAACCTGCAATCGTAAAGATCGTATCGATGATGCTGCGGTTATTCAACGCCTTAAAAAGAAGAATCACCCCCAACATAACAAGAGCCAGTACCACATGTACTTTGAGCCTCATCCTCTTCACCTCCTCCTCGCTCCTTCTGCTGATTCCCAGCATGTCAACAGTAATGGCTGTTGTCAGGGCCGTCATGGCCGAATCGGCACTGCTGAAAGCGGCTGCTGTCAAGCCGATGATGAAAATCAATGTCACAAATGAGGGCAGAAATCCCTGCGTTGCAATCATGGGGAAGAGATCGTCTGAGGCTTCCGGCAGCGCTATGCCCTTAATTCCTGCAAAAAGAAAAAGCAGCCCTCCGAGAAAGAGAAACAACATATTAACCGGAATCAATGACAAACTGAACCAGTTCATGTTCTTCTGCGCATCTTTAAGAGATCGGCAACTTAAATTCTTTTGCATCATATCCTGATCGAGGCCCGTCATGGTGATCGTTATAAACATTCCTCCAAGAAAGTATTTCAAGAAGTGTAGACGGTCTCCTACGAAATCGTCAAAGTGAAAAATCCTGCTATAACCCCGCTCCCGAAATTGCTCAAGCAAGCCCCCTAAGCCAAGTCCAGTTTCACGCCAGATGAACCCAATGGTAAAAACCAGGGCCAACAGCATGAACAAAGTTTGCAGCGTGTCGGTCCATATGATGGTCTTTATCCCTCCCCTGAAAGTGTAAAGCCAGATCAGGGCGATGGTGATGAGCACACCTGCCCAGAACGGTATCCCCAGCGAATCGTAAAGTGCCATCTGCAGAACGGCAGAAGCAATAAAAAGCCTCGCAGCAGCGCCAATGGTGCGCGACAAAATAAAATAAAATGCCCCCGACTTGTGAGACCAGAAACCAAACCTTGATTCAAGATAACTGTAAATGGATGTCAGTCCGAGCCGGTAATAAAGCGGCAGTAAAAAATGAACGATCACCTGGTATCCTGCCAGGTAACCCAGCACCATCTGGAGGTAGGAAAAATGGCTGCTCCCAACCCAACCAGGTACCGAAATAAAGGTAACACCCGACAGGGAGGCTCCGATCATACCAAAGGCCACCACATACCAGGGTGAGGCGCGGTTGCCCAGAAAGAAACCGAGATTGTCGGTCCGCCTTCCTGTAATCCTTGAAATCAGCAGCAACATTCCAAAATAGAAAACCAGGATCACCACAATCCAGAAGGAGCTCATCGTTGGGAGATTTTGGGGGACAAATAAACTATAATTATTGTGAATGGCGTTTATGCATTGTATTTTTGAATGCTTTAATAGGATGCTATGGAAGGGGGAAGATTTCATTCCAGGCTGCTTGAAAATGCGGTCAGTGAACTGGCCCGGCTGCCCGGAATCGGCCGGAAGACAGCCCTCAGGCTCGTGCTTCACCTACTGAAGAAAGAGCCCGCCGAAGTGGAAATGCTGGCAGCAAGCCTTACCGAACTTCGGAACCAAATCCACCACTGCCGCATTTGCCACAACATCTCCGATCTTGAAACCTGCTCAATATGCAGCCAAAACGACCGCGATCACGGAACCCTGTGCGTGGTCGAAAACATCCGAGACGTTATGGCCATTGAAGCTACCCACCAGTTCAAGGGCCTCTACCACGTTCTGGGAGGTATACTCTCCCCCATGGATGGTATCGGTCCCGCCGACCTGACCATACCTTCGCTCATCGACAGGGTATCGGCAGGTACCGTGCAGGAAGTGATCCTGGCCCTCAGCGCTACCATGGAGGGAGATACCACAAATTTTTATCTCTACCGGAAACTATCCGGATACCAGGTGAAAATTACAACCCTCTCCCGGGGTGTTGCCATTGGCGATGACCTCGAATTCACCGACGAGCTGACCCTGGGCCGCTCAATCGTCAACCGAACCCCTTTTGAAACGGTCCTGCAAAGCAAATGAGCAGCATCACCCTCTCAGTTGTCATCGTCAATTACAACGTCAGATACTTCCTCGAACAGTGCCTGCAGTCGGTCTTCCGCGCTGGCAGAGATCTGGCAATGGAGGTACTGGTGGTCGACAACAGCTCGGTCGATGGCTCCTGCGCCATGGTCAGAAACAACTTCCCTGAAGTCATCCTGATCGACAACCTCGAAAACGTGGGCTTCGCCCGCGCCAATAACCAGGCCATCAGAATTGCCAAAGGAGATTATATCCTGATCCTCAACCCAGATACCGTTGTCGATGAACTCACCTTTGTAAGGTGCCTCGAATTCTTTAGTGAACACCCCGAATGCGGTGCCCTCGGCGTCAAAATGATCGACGGTAAGGGACATTTCCTGCCTGAATCAAAAAGAGCACTCCCCACTCCCTGGGTCTCATTTTACAAAATTTTTGGGTTTTCAGCCCTCTTTCCCCGATCACGGAAATTCGGACAATACCACCTGGGCTATCTCGACAAGGAGAAAACACATCCCGTAGAAGTACTGCCCGGAGCATTCATGATGATTCCCGCCGGGGTTCTGAAAAAAGTTGGACTGCTGGATGAAGAATTCTTCATGTACGGCGAAGACATTGATCTATCCTACAGAATCATAAAGGGTGGCTACCAGAATTACTATTTCCCCGGTACCACGATCATCCATTATAAGGGAGAGAGCACCAAAAAAGGAAGCATTAACTATGTGCTGGTCTTTTACCAGGCCATGATCATTTTCGCCAACAAGCATTTCTCAGCAAAAAACGCAAGGCTTTACACCATATCCATACGTCTGGCAATCTATTTCAGGGCACTTCTGAGTCTGGTCAATCGCTTTTTAACGAGGGCTCTCATACCGGCAATTGATGCCCTGATTCTCTTTGCAGGATTCTGGATTCTCAATCCCTGGTGGGAACACCTCAAATTTCCTGAAGGAGGAGGTCATCCACCGGAGTTTCTGAGAATATTTGTACCCGCCTATATCCTGATCTGGATGGTCTCTATCTTCTTTTCAGGGGGATATGACCGCCCCTACAACCTAATGAAATTCGGTCGCGGAATGGTGGCCGGATCAGCCATCATCCTCGTGCTCTACGCTCTCCTTCCTGAAGAATACCGATTCTCCAGGGCCCTCATCCTGCTGGGAACCCTTTGGGGTATCCTCCTTCCCGTTCTTATTCGGTTTTCGCTGCATCTTACCCGCCTCCCATCATTCAGACTGTCTACCCGTCAGCGCAAAAGACTGGTTATCATAGGATCCCCGGAAGAGGCCTCAAGGGTTACGGAACTACTCAGGTTATCCGGACAACCCCACCAGGTTGCAGGCAGGGTCAATCCCGCCAGTGAACAGCCCCTAACTGCTGATCTCATCGGTACCCTTGACCAGATGGCCGATATCATCAGAATTAACCGGATCGATGAAGTTGTCTTTTGTAACCGCGATCTGAAATCAGGCGACATCATCCGGCTCATGTTAGCCTGGTCATTGCTGCAGGTGGATTTCAAAATTGCCCCGAGTGAAGGAGAAGCAATCATCGGAAGTAATTCAGCTCACACTCCTGGTGATCTATACCGGATCCCCGTCAACTCGGTTGGTGAAGCTCACAACCGCAGACTGAAAAGGCTATTCGATCTGATTACTGCTGCATTACTTTTGTTGCTTTTCCCAATTTCCTGGTGGATATGGATTTCAAAACCGCTCGGCCTCCTGCTGAACATCACCAGGGTGCTGACCGGATCAAAAAGCTGGGTAGGGTTCGCTGCTGGCGGAACCATAGCAGGCTACGAGCTGCCTGCAATCAAACCCGGAATACTGTCGCCGGCCGGACCGGAGCCTAACCTTAACCTTACACCGGAACAATGGCTCAGAATCAATCTCGATTACGCCCGCGACTATACCCTGAGAAAGGATATCACAATTGTGCTGCGCAATATCCGGGTATTGAACAACTGACCTCAACCTCATTTTTACTATCTTTCCGTTTGATTCGGAATCATGAAGATTAGCGCAAAACCGGCAATTTCAATACTCCTTTTCATCCTGGGACTCATCTTGACTCCTCTGGTATCTGCACAGGATTTCCGTGAAGAGTTTAAGCTGATCAGACCCAAGCCGGGCCATACCCGCCTGATGGGAAAAATCTCCATGCCGGCAGAAGAGTCTCGCAGGCAAACAGAGGTCAGCCTTTTTGACCCTCAACTGCTGAGAATTGAAGAGAGCATCCTTGCCGATGATTTTTCATACTATCTCTTTACCGTTAAAACCGGAAAAACATACGGACTTATCATCGAAACAGAAGGATTCTTCCCCTACTACAGCCTGGTAATCGTTCCAGACCAACCGGCCGATGACGTGGTCAACCACCACATCAACCTGGGCGACCATCTTCGAAACCGGTACCACCTCTATTTCACCCCGCTTGACACCATTCTGGGAACCCATTCCGGCAATGCCCTCCAGCAAATTATCCGTCTCCTGACAAACCAGCTGGATATGTTAGTCTGGTTTAACCCCCAGGGAGATTCACTCGACCCAGTCAGAATTAACCAGCTGAGTTCGGAAATGGTCATGAACGGGATTGATGCTTCACGGATAATGGCCGGTCCAAGACCTGAACAAAACGGTAAGCTGATCGAACTGATTCTGAAAACCGGTGTCGATTCAGCCTACATTCCTGAAATTCGTTTACAACACGAACTTGGAAGCGACTCCTGGACCATCCAGTTCATGGCCTCGCGAAAAGAGGTGGAAGAATCTGCGTTCAAGGGACTGGATCCGGTTTTCGTTTTCCGTGGTAAAGACGGATATTTCCGCTATACATACGGAGACTACAAGACATCCAATGCAGCAGAATCTGCCCTCAGACAGGTACGTGCAAAGGGATTCAGACAATCATTCGTCAAAAAGGCCTCTGAATTATCAAAACTCTGACACCGGTTTTATGAAAGGTGAAAAAGTTCATTTGCGGGCACTCGACCCGGAGGATGAAGAGATCATCTACCGCTGGGAAAACAACCCTGAAATCTGGCAGGTCAGCAACACCCTGGCCCCAATCTCCCGACGGACCATCAGGGATTATCTTGCTCAAATCCACCTCGACATTTACCAGTCGCGACAGCTTCGCCTGGTCATTGTCAGAAATGAGCCTGAATCTATACCAGTAGGACTGATCGACCTGTATGAATATGACCCCTATCACCAAAGAGCAGGTGTGGGCATCCTGATCGCCGACCCTGCCGATCGGGGACTGGGATACGCTGGGGAGGCCCTCGACCTGCTGATCGAATATGCTTTTAACACCCTGCTGCTGAACCAACTCTTCAGCTCTATGCTTGACGGCAACCAGACCAGCCTTAAGCTTTTTACCGGAGCAGGGTTCAGGCTAAGCGGCACCAAAATCGCCTGGATCAGAACCCGAAATGGATTTGCTGACGAGTTGTTTCTGCAACTGCTTAAAAGTCAATGGATTTCGGTAAAATCAAAATCCGGAATGTGATCCAGAAAGCGGTAACCCCGGGGGAGCCCACTGCCTACCTCCAAACAATGATGAGTGATCCCGTTGGTAACCACCAGGTAAGGGGCACCCAGGTTCAGATTGTAAGCCGAAACCTGATCAAAAACCAATTGGTTGATGACAACTTCTGGAGCCTTACACTCGACCAGCATCCAGGGTACACCCGATCTCGAAAACACCAGCAGGTCAAAACGCAACAACCTGCCACTGATTTTTACAGCACGCTCAATCGCAATGAGTGAATCAGGATACCCCCGGTCCTCCATCAGATAACGCACAAAATGCTGCCTGACCCACTCCTCCGGGGTCAACAACAGCCATTTCTTCCGAAGCGCATCAAAAATCCAATCCTGTCCGGCTTCAGATTTTATATTGAATGAATAAGTTGGTAAATTTAACCGCTGCATGTCTCATGGTATGAAGCAAAGATAATCACCCCAGGTCATAACCCCGTATGAAAACCAAAGAGGAAATCGTGAAGAACTGGCTGCCCAGATACACCGGGCGCAATCTCGAAGATTTCACCCCCTACATCCTGCTCACAAACTTCAATCTCTATGTTGAAATGTTTGCACACCAGCACGGGTCGGAGGTGATCTCAAATGTCCCCATGCCCAACGCATCAAGCAAACTGATTACCATCATAAATTTTGGCATGGGCAGTGCAAATGCCGCTACCATCATGGATCTGCTCGGAGCCATCCGGCCTAAAGCATGCCTCTTCCTGGGAAAATGCGGAGGACTCAAGAAAAAAATTGCCGTTGGTGACCTCATCCTGCCAATTGCTGCGATCCGCAGTGAAGGTACCTCCAATGATTATATGCCACCGGAGGTTCCGGCCCTGCCAGCATTTATGCTGCAGCGGGCAGTCTCGACAGCCATACGTGATTATGGGAGAGACTATTGGACGGGTACGGTCTATACCACCAACAAGAGGGTGTGGGAATATGATGAACGGTTTAAAAGATACCTTGAGAAAACCCGTTCAATGGCCATTGACATGGAATCAGCCACCATCTTCATTGTTGGCTTTGATAATGAAATCCCCTCCGGAGCCCTTCTTCTGGTCAGTGACCAGCCCATGATTTCTGAAGGGATTAAAACCGCTGAGAGCGACAAAAAGGTCAATCAACAATATGTCGCAGACCACATCCTTATCGGAATCAAGTCAATCGAAGAGATCGCCAACCAGGGTCAATCGGTCAAACACCTCCAATTTTAAATGAATGGAATTCAAGAGCTTTGATGATTTGATGAAATCGATTGAAGGGCGAAAATTTGCTCCCATTTACCTGCTCGAGGGAGAAGAACCCTTTTTCATCGACAAGGCCACTGAAATCCTTGAAAACACCGTTCTCGAGGAGCACCAGAAACCATTTAACCTCAACATCGTATACGGAAAAGACCTGGATGCCCCTCAGGTCGATAATCTCTCAAGGCGTTTCCCGATGGGAGCCGACCACAACCTGATAATCGTTAAAGAAGCTCAAAACCTGTCAAATTTTGACAAGTAGGTCCACTATGCGGGCAATCCGCTGGCCTCAACCATATTGGTGCTTTGCCACAAATACAAGAGCTTTGACCGGAGAACCAAAGTCTTCAAGGCCATTGAGAAAAACGGAGTGGTCTTTCTCAGCAAAAGAGTCTACGACGACAAAATTCCGAGGTGGATCATCAACTACCTGTCTGCCAAAGACTGCCGCATCGAACCCAACGCGGCCATGATTCTGAATGAATACCTGGGCAACGATCTGTCAAGAATCGCCAACGAACTCGACAAACTCCTGCTCACCCTTCCGGCCGGAAATCTCAAGATCACACCCGAACACATCGAAAAAAACATCGGCATCAGCAAAGAGTACAACAACTTTGAGCTGATGAAGGCACTCTCACGCAGGAACCTGGCAAAATGCTACCGCATTGTCCATTATTTCGGAGAAAACCCCAAAGACAATCCCCTCAGCCAGACCGTCAGCTCCCTGTTTTACTTCTTCAGCAAGGTGCTGGTTCTTCACTTCATCGATGCTAAAGAAAGCCGCAATATCGCCGCAACCCTCCAGGTACATGCCTTTTTCGTTCCTGATTATCAGCAAGCAGCCAAAAACTTCAGCAGAAAAAAAAGCATCGAAATAATCTCCATCCTCAGGGAATTTGACCTGAGATCAAAAGGAATAGGCAGCGTGAACACCCCGGATGGAGAATTGCTCAAGGAGATGATCTACCGGATTCTTCACTGATGAGCATTAAAAACCAATACTTTCTTCACAATCAAACCTTCAGACTTAGGGCGGCCGACGACCTTAACCCTGAATTATGGTTCCATGTGGCCACCAACTCCCTGACATGCACCCTCTTTGCATCAGGGAACAGAATTCCCCTTTTCAACCAGCAACTTAAGCTGCTCACTACCCAGTTCGATCATCTAAACTGGCCGGTTCCTGGATTTCTCACCGATCCCGGCTTGAGAGATTCCCTGGTCGGCCTAATCAATAAAAACAGGATCCTGAAAGGCAGCCTGATCAAAATACTCGTGTTTCCGTCTTCCCGATCGCTAAACAATCAGCAATCAGGACTTACATTTGAATACCTGGCTTTCATAACTGAGATGACGGTTGATCACCTGCCTCTCAATGAGTTGGGACTGCATGCCGGGATCAAACTCCTTAAAGCTGATCGGGAATCTCAGGCAAGCTCCTGGTGCCACCCTGACATCAACAGGCTTCAGATGAATCATGAGGCCCGTTCAAAAGGACTTGACCTTATTCTCCTGAAAGAAATGAATGCCATACTGCCACAAACCAGCCACGGTTATCTTTTTTCGGTCAGCAAGAACAACGTTTTGGCGCCCCTGCCGGTTGACGGATACAGAGCCTCTGCAATCGCAGGTTTGGTTCCTGACCTTTGCAGGATGGCGGGCCTGAGCTTTACCGCCCTCAACAAAACAACGGAACAGTCCCTGATGGATGCCGATGAGCTGTTTGTGGCAGATGACCTGAATGGATTTAACTGGATTTTGGCCCTCGGAAACAAAAGGTTTTTTCGCAAAAAAGTGCAGGTGCTTTCAGATATCCTGAACAGGATGCTCAGAAGCGAAGATCAGTTGAGCATTGGATCTTCAGGATAACGGGCCCACATCTGGTAACGAGACTCTTCTGCAGAAAGAACCTGCTCCCACATCTCAAGTCCGCTTCCGGTCATCACCTCCTCTTCACTGCTCCTGGTC
>CAYGOU010000066.1:0-12546 GCA_964351455.1 uncultured Porphyromonadaceae bacterium | reverse complement strand
AGGATGTATTACGTCATTGCCGGTGATGCGGCCACGCAGGCCAAAGAGCTGGCAAGACTGGGATATCCCATGATCATGCGCAAGTGATGCGCGAAAGGAGGTTTTACATCGTTCCAATGAAGGTATAGGACCCTGATCCTACCTTTCGGATTTCGAAGCTGCCCTCCTTCGGGATGAAGATGGTTGCGCTGGTGTTTGCCGGCACGGTTACCTCCATCTTTAGGGTGCTGTTTTCAAGAATCCATGACGAGCGGATTTCGCCATACATGGTTTTGTGGGTTGCCCTCGCCCAGTCGACGCCACCGCCGGGCCTGGGACGGATGAAGAAATGGCTGTATCCGGGATGTTCAGGGTCGTGCTGGATCCCTGCGATGTTCCGGTACATCCAGTTGCCTACGGCACCATAGGCATAATGGTTGAATGAATTCATGCCTACATCCTGAAATGACCCATCGGGCTTTATACCATCCCATCGTTCCCAGATGGTGGTGGCACCTTTTGTAATGGGGTAGAGCCAGGATGGATAGGCGGTGCGCAGAAGCAGTTTATAGGCTTCATCCCAGTAACCATAAGCCGACAGGGTGGGGTTGATATCCGCGGCACCCAGGAAACCGGTGGTGATGTGTCCGAAATGGTTTACATCGTCGGCCAGTCTTTTGGCGGCTGCAGACTCCAGCGATTCGGGGAGCAATCCGAAGGTGAGGGCCACAACATAGGCGGTCTGGGTATTGGGAGAGAGCCGGCCGTTGGGAGTCATGAACTCCTGCTGGAAGGCCTGCTTCACCCTTTCGCGCAGTTCGGAGAACTCACGGGCATCCTCCTCTTTTCCAAGAACCTTAGCAGTTTTTGAAAGGAGTCCAGCCGAATGTGCGAAATAGGCCGTGGCCAGAAAGTCCTTGTCGGTGGTGGCTCCCGTATAGTCAGAACGGGTGCTGGCGAATGCCAGCCAATCTCCGAAATGGTTCCCGGTGGTCCAAAGGTGCCTCTCTCCTGCCTGTTTCTGCATGTATTGTACCCATGCCTTCATCGACTCATACTGCTCTTCAAGAATCCGGGTATCGCCGTATGTCTGATACAGAATCCAGGGTACGATGACCGCTGCATCGGCCCATCCGGTGGCGGCTCCTCCTCCAATGACGTCGGGAATTACATGCGGGACCGCACCGTTCTCATGCTGGTCGGCGCTGACATCCCTGAGCCACTTGGTATAAAATGTTGCTGCATCCATGTTGAAACAGGCGGTGGGGGCGAAGACCTGGGCATCGCCGGTCCAGCCCATCCGTTCATCCCGTTGCGGACAGTCGGTCGGCACATCCAGAAAATTACCCTTCAATCCCCAGACAATATTCCGCTGAAGCTGGTTCAGCATGGGCTCTGAGCACTCAAAACTCCCGGCAGGTTCCATGTCTGAGTGAATTACGATGCCGGTAAGGGATTCCGGGGTTAATTTTCCCGGATACCCTGAAACGGAGACATACCTGAATCCCTGGAAGGTGAAGAGGGGTTCATACACTTCGGTTTCTGACCCCTTGAGGATGTATTCGACCTGCTGTTTTGCCGTTCTCAGGTTGGCCGTGTAGAGGTTTCCCTGCTGATCAAGAACCTCGGCATGCCGCAAGGTAACCCTGGTTCCGGCCTCTCCTGAAACCCTGAGCCTGATCCGGCCCACCATGTTCTGTCCCATATCCACGAGGGTGTCTCCATTAGGTGCGGTGAAGATCTGCACCGGAACCAGCTCTTCAATTCTTCTCACCGGAGGTCCTTCCTGGCTCACCAGGATCTCTTTCGGGTAGCTGGCCGTTTTAACCGGCTTCCATAGCCGGTCATCGAAACCGGCCTGGCTCCAGCCCTGCTTTTCAAGCCTGGCATCATACAGCTCTCCGTTGTAGATGTCACTTTTAATTACCGGCCCGAATGATGCTTTCCAGGATGGATCCGTTACAACATACTCCCTTCGTCCGTTTTCATATTCGATAACCAGCTGAGCCAGCAGTCCCATTTTGTCACCGAAGAAATTGCGGTTGTTGGTCCATCCGAACGATCCCAGGTACCACCCTTCACCAAGCATGACTCCCAGGGCGTGGGTTCCGGGTGTCAGCCGGTCGGTCAGATCATAGACCTGGTATTGTAGTCGCTTGCGGTAGCTCGTCCAGCCGGGATTGAACAAATCCGAGGTCACCACCTGGCCATCCAGTTCGGCATGGTACAATCCGTGTGCGGTAATATATAGCCTAGCTGAAGCCACCCGGTCCCTGACCCTGAACTCCTTTCTGAACATGGGAGCGGGGAGGGCGGTGTCGGATGCCGCAGCATTGATCTCTTCGATCCACAAGGCCCTCCAGTCGTCGGGCTTCAGGAGGCCCATTTCAAAGAAAGCCGCTTCGCTCCACTCCGATTCATTGCCTTGATTATCGCGCACCCGAACCTGCCACCACACCCTGTCGCCCGATTTCGGTGACGGTCCTTCGTAGAGAACATGCACCGATTTTTGGCTCTCCACCATGCCGCTGTTCCAAAGAACCCTGCGTGCATCCGCGAGTCCGTTTTTATCTGAGGAAGAACGGATCTGATAGGCAAGTTGCCTGCAATCCTGCTGGTTTGAAACGAGCTCCCAACTCAGGCGGGGGGAGGGGGTTTCGAGTCCGGTTGGATTGATTCGATACTCGGCTTTCAGGTTCTTCACGCTCAGAGAACCGCTGGTGCCGTAAAGGGGAGATAAGCTGGCTGTTAAAAGCGCCAGACATGCGATGAGAAGTTTGCTGCTTGGCTTCATTTCTACGTTGTTTGGTTTTGAATGTTCTAAATATACGCAAACGCAGGGATAATCTTTTTTTGGGAACCAAACAGCCGGAATCCCTGCAAATCAGCATTTATTTGTACTTTACCGAAACCAACGGGCTATCTTTTTCATGCCGACAACCTGGACTAAGATTGAATTGCAGACGCGCCGAAGGGCCGATCAGGCCTGCATTCGGTACGGGAATTCCGTGATGACCTATGACGATCTTGATCGCCTGAGTCACCTGATTGCCTTGGGTATCCAGAATTGTCGGTTGTTTCATGATTACCGCCTGGTGAAGGTATACCTGGATCGTTCTGAATGGTTTGCGGTGGTTGCCGTTGCCATCTGGAGAGCAGGCGGAACCTATCTGCCGCTTGATCCCGGCCAGCCGCGTGAGCGCTTTGACCAGATTCTGGGCTTGACCGGACCGGGCATTTTGGTTACGGACCGCGAGAACCGGCTTGAGAATTACACAGGGATCCAGCTCATTATTGAAGAGCTTATTCAACTGGATGCTGCTCCCCTCAGAGAGTTGAAAGACCCTGCAGAACTGGCCTATGTGCTCTTCACAAGCGGATCGACCGGAATTCCGAAAGGGGTTGAAATATCTCACGCCGCCCTGCTGAACCATCTGGGGTCGATCCGAAGCTACTGGCCCTATAAAGATCCTCCGGTGGGAGCGGCTCTGACTCCCTTTGTATTTGACGTATCGGTATGGGAGATTTTTTCGGTGTTAACCGAAGGGGGTACCCTGCATCTTTTACCCGGATCCCTGTCATACGATGCCGGTGCTCTGGTGAATTACCTGTCGGAGCAGAAGGTTGACCAGGTTTACCTGCCGCCGGGATTGGTTCCTGAGATTGCTTCGCGCTGTGAAGCGGAGGGATTGCAATTCTCCCTGAAAAGAATTCTGGTCGGTGTTGAGCCGATCAGGGAGTCACATCTGATCACCATCCTGAACAGCTGCAGCGATGCCGTGCTGCTGAACGGTTATGGTCCCACTGAGGCCACCGTATGCTGCACTGTCTATCCTGTTTCGGGAGTCGGTTCGGGAGAGGTTCATACCCCCATCGGATGGCCGATGCCGGGTTATGAGGTGATCCTGGTGGATGAGCAATGCAAGGGAGAAAAATCCTGCGATCAGGGCGAAATCTGGATTGGCGGAGAGAGCCTGGCCAAAGGCTATCTGGGTGATCCAGAACTGACCGGGAAGAAATTCGTCACCGGGAAGGATGGACTCAGGTACTTTAGGACGGGAGATATGGCCAGGAGGCTTGAAAACGGTGCACTGCTCTTTCTGGGAAGAGATGACAGCCAGCTGAAAATCCGGGGTTACCGGATCGACACGGCGGAGATTGAACGAAGCATCAGCCTGTTCACAGGGGTCGAAGAGACCGCTGTGTTTCCGGTTACCCATGAAAACGGTTTCCGCTACCTGGTGGCCTACGCAGGTGGCAGCAGGATGGAGCCGGAAGCAGAGGAGGAATTGCATCGCTTTCTGATGAACCGGCTTCCCGATTACATGGTGCCGGCTGCGATCAGGATTCGTCACACCCTGCCACGAAATGCCAGCGGAAAGATCGACCGCGATCTGCTGTTGCAATGGATGAAGGAGATGCCTGAACCCGGTACACCGGAGAATGAGATGGAGTCCGTCATCCTGGAGTGCTGGCGTGAGGTGCTGGGATCAGAATCCATTGGTACCCGGGATTCATTCTACTTCTATGGTGCCAATTCCCTTGCTGCCGCGCGCATTGCAGCCAGGATTGAGGAGCGAACCGGAAGAAGGTGCCGCATTGGCACCCTGATGAAGCATCCCACTGTGAGGATGCTGGCCAGGGCGATGCAAGAGCAGGTGGGTGCCGATACCCTCTTGAACAATGACCCCGGGGGCGACCCAGACCTGATACCCCTGCTGCCGACCCATGAGCAGCTCATTTTTTTACACGAAGCCGACCTGAGCGGTCGTACCCATAATATCCTCATGCGCCTGGATTTCTCGGGTGAAATTCAGCCCGATGCCCTGCTCGGGATCCTGAACCGTTTTATGGAGAGCCAGCCCTCTCTTCACCTAAGGATAATCAGGACAGGGGGACGGCTGTATCAGCAGATGATACAAGGTTACAGGGCAAATTTTTCCATGCACGACCTGAGCGTTCTTTCTGAGGATGAGCGTCAGAAAACACTGAATGAGGCCACCTCCAGACTGGGCGAATACAGGTTTGAACTTTCACGGGGACCGCTGCATGCTGGGGCTCTGTACAGGCTTGACCGGCAACGTTATCAATTCATCTGGAATGTGCACCACCTGGTATTCGACGGCTGGTCAATGTCAATTCTTCTTAGAGCCATCCGCAATTGGGTTCAGGGCCAACCCATCGACAGGGTTGCAGATTACCGCGGATGGATCAGAGAAAACCTCGAAAAATACCGGGAGATCAGCCAGTCGGAAATTGAAAGGAGGATTGCACAGCTCGAACCCTTTGCCATTCCCCTGACCTTTTCAGGGCAGCAACGAAGGGGCGAGCATGAAATCAACCGCGGCGAACGACATTGGTTCAGTTTTCCTGAAGCCCTTGTGCAAGGCCTTGACAGGCTTGCCGTTGAACAGGGTTCGACCCTGTTTGCGCTGCTGCACTCCCTTTATGGGTATCTGATATCGCTCTATTCAGGGAAAGACCGGTTCATCATCGGAACACCTTATGCAAACAGACATACTCCGCTGGCCGATCAGGTGACCGGCAACGGGATCACCATACTGCTTACCGGTTTCAGGGCGGATTATGATCAGGCGTTTGATGTTTCACTGCGCGACAACCATCAACGGATCCAGGATGCTTTTGAAGTGACCTACTTGACTGCCGGGGAGCTTCTGACCCCCTTGAACCAAAGGACCAACGGCTATGAGGATACGCTTTTTCAGGCACTTTTCATTTTTCAGAACTGGGATCACATCGAGGAACCGGAGCCTGAGTCCGAAGGGGTGAAGGTTCGTCAGACCGACATCGGCAACCAGACGGCCAAAATGCTGATCACGCTCAATGCCGAGCGGGTGAATGGCGAACTTGAATGCTGGTTCGAGTATGAGACAGCCGTGCTTAAGCCTGAACTGGTCTCGGGTCTTGCCAATGATTTGATCCATCTGTCAATACTTGCTGTTGACCACCCCAAGCGTTCCATGTCGTGGATACGCGGACAGTTGCCCTTCGACCCCGGTGCCATGCAAAGGCCCATTTCTGCAGCCTTTGTCGGGGAGACCTCCCTCTGTCTGGGATGCCTCCGCCACTGGCTCGAAGGGGGTGGTTCAGCTGCGGCCGTTATGAGCAGCAACCCTGCCACGCTTCAATATGCGCGGGATCACTCGATTCGGGTAATACCCTGGGGCAGGCAGCACCTCAGTGAAATTAAAACATTGGGCATCGACTACCTCTTCAGTATTGTAAACAGTTTTGTGCTTAAGCCGGATATCCTTGCCGTACCCCAATTTGGAGCCATCAACTACCACGACTCGCTTTTACCCCATTTCGCAGGGGTGAATGCCACCTCCTGGGCTCTGCTGTCTGAGGTGGCAAAACACGGGGTCACCTGGCACTATATGGATGCCGAAACGGATATGGGTGACATAATCATTCAGCGCTCATTCAATGTAGATCCCGCGACTACTGTTTTTGACCTCGATCTGGTTTGCTATGAGGAGGCTTTGTCAGGCTTCAGCGATCTGTGCGGGAGAATAAAAAAGGGCAGGCCGAATGCCAGGAGGCAGGAGGTGGTGGGGTCGAGATTCGGATTGCACCAGAAGCCAGAATTTGGAGGACTGGTGTTGTTTGACCTTCCGGGAAAAGATATCCTTAACCATTTCAGATCCCTGGATTTCAGTTCCAATTATCCGAATAAATTCTGCTCACCTTTTGTCGCCTTGACGGATGATGTTATCCATCCCGGTAAAATGACCTTCGAGCGTGGAGGTGAGAACCTGCCACCAGGTACGGTGATCCGTTGGGGCGAAAACCAGATTTCGGTAGCCTGTGCCGATGGTACAGTTGTGATCTCGCATCCGCTTGACCGGTTCAGGAGAGAGCTTGAGGTTTCAGACATCATTCGCAAACTCCCTGTTATTAATGGCCGGCCGCACTTTCCGAAACCTGAACCTCCGGGCCTGGGCAAATGGCTGGAGCATCTTTCGCGGAACGAACAAAGATGGGTGGATTATTGGGAGGAGCACGCTGTTGAGCCTGGCGAACGAACCTCAGGCAGTTATGGGACGGAGGATATGGAGGAGGTTTTGCTTGATGGACTGGACCAGGTCGGAATTGCCGTTTCAGCGGTTGCCTTTCTGAAGATGATTCACCGGGGTTGGAGATTTGGCATCAGGATAAGCGACCATGATTTTCCGGCCACCCACAGGCTGGTTACCGAAAGAATCCTTCCGCTCAATCCGGGAGAATTTGATCTTGAGGATCTGTCGCTTCTTTACGAGGATCTTCATGAACAGATCACGAATGCGGTGCCTGAGCGATCCTTTGCAGCAGATCTCTTTTACCGTTATCCCCAGTTGCGCAAACCCGGCTATTCTCCCCCAAAATACGACTGGATTCTTAAGTTGGTCGCTTCAGGAGAAGAAAAACTGGCACCTGGTGAAATAGAAATTTCAGCCGGGAAAGTGAGGATCTCCATTCCCGCTTCGGCTGATTCTTTGCTGAAGGTGCCGGAGTGGAAACAGCGTTTTAAAAAACTGTCGCGCTACTTCATGAAGGAGCGCTTCGGTGATCAGGTGCCTCTTGATCTGTTAATGCTCGAAAGCGAAAAGAGTGTGTTAGAGCCAGATATGGTTTGGAATCATCATGACCTGGGTGAATGGTTGAACATGGTGGTCAGATTGAATCCCGCAAAGAGGGCTCTGAAGCATGGCCAGCAGGAGTTCAGCTACCATGAAATGATGGAAAGGATCAGGCTGCTGGCTGCCGGTATCCGGCATTATGCCGGAAACAACCACCGGATCGCGGTTTGCATGGAACGCTCTCCCGATGCAGTGATTACTCAGCTCGCAATATATCTGCTGGGCTATTGCTACGTTCCCCTTGACCCCGCAAACCCCGACAGCCGAATCAGACAGCTTCTTGAAAAGGGTAAGCCTGCGATGCTGATTACAGATGCAAAGGACAAGTCAACCCTTTCTGAAATAACCGACATCCAGGTGATACCGGTTGAAAAGCTGGCTGAACAGGGTGAAATCAGGGATTGGCCGACGGTGAATCCTGAGTCGATTGCTTATCTGCTCTTTACCTCGGGCAGCACCGGAGAGCCCAAGGGAGTTCCGGTTGCTTTCGGGGCCCTTTCGCGGTTCATACAAGACAGCATTTACAGGTTTAACCTTACCCACAGGGATATTGGTCTGCAATTTGCCTCCCTGGCATTTGATGCTTCAATGGAGGAGATCCTTCCGGTGCTGCTGACAGGGGGATGCCTGGTGATCCGCACCGATGAATGGGTCTGGAGTGTTTCTGAATTTCTCGGTAAAGTGAAGGAGTCGGGAATAACCTTTCTTGATCTTCCTACTACTTTTTGGCAAATCCTGGTTGCCGACATGCACGCCAATGCCAGGAGACTCCCTGAATCGGTAAGGCTGGTGGTCATCGGAGGTGACATGGCACATGCCGAATCCTACCTGAAATGGAAAGAGATGTATCCTCAGTCACCCCTGCTGGTGAACACCTACGGTCCTACCGAGGCGACCGTCACCTCACTCGCCTGGAGCAAAACCACCGCTGCGGAAAAGAGAGACCAGCTGCCTGTTGGGTTGCCCGTGAACAGCCAAAGGGCCCGTTTGGTTTTGGAAAACGGACTGGATGCACCTCCCGGAGTGCCGGGTGAGCTATGGCTAAGCGGACCTACCCTGTCGCCCGGATATTTAGGGGATGAAGCACTGACTGCCCGGCGATGGATTGATCTGAAAGGGACCATCTGGTACCGAACCGGAGACTGGGTTGAACGTGAACCCGAAGGAGTGATCCATTTCATCGGTCGCATTGACGACCAGGTAAAGATTGACGGTTATCTGGTGGATCTTAATGAGGTGCTTGCCTCGCTGAGGCAACTAGACGGGGTTCGCGATGCAGCGGTAAGAACCCTGATCCATGAAGATAAAAGAATTCTGGTAGCCTATTGCAGCTTTTTTTCTGACCCGCCCCCTGAGGCAGTAATGCGGGCGAGTCTGGCTCAGCAGGTACCCTCCTTCATGGTTCCCACCCGCATCCTGGCTTTGGATTCGCTACCCTACAACCAGAACAACAAGGTTGATTGGAGTCGCCTCCCGGTTCCCGGATCCCCGGATGAGCCTGAGCCTCAGTTGCCGGAGCCAGGGGCACCGGCCGATGCGCTTGAAGAGAGTCTCCATGAAATCTGGAGGAGACACCTGAAGAGAGAGAGAATTGATCCTGAAGCCAATCTGTTTGAACTGGGACTGAACTCCCTTACCGCCATTTCGGTGCTCTCTGAACTTGAGCAGGAGCTTGGGAAACCGGTTCCGCTTGCCATCCTTCTTCAATATCCTAGCATCAGGGAGCTTGCCAGGGGACTTAAGGCTCATGAGGAACAGGAGTTTTTCAGGCCTCTGGTGAAGATAAAGCCCGGTGGGTCAAAAAGACCCCTTTTCATTATTCATGGTGCAGGATTGAATGTTTTGCTCTTCAACACGCTGAAGGATCTGATGGACCCCGAACAGCCGATTTACGGTATACAGGCGAGGGGAATGGATGGGGCTCAACCCATATTAACTTCGCTCGAAGAGATCGTTGATGCCTATACACGGGAAATCAAATCGGTACAGCCCACCGGACCCTACGCCCTGGCGGGTTTTTCGCTGGGAGGACTGATTGCGTTTGAGCTGGCCAGGCAGCTCAAGGCCAGGGGAGACCTTGTTGACTTTATAGGGGTTTTTGACACCTATGCAGAATCATCCCAGAAAAGCTGGTCCTTTACTCGCAGGGTGGTGCATCGTCTCGTGTGGAACTGGCATAAATTCTGGTTCAATCTCGTTTTGATTCTCCGGGAGCCTGCTGATCTCATTCCAAAAAAAATCAAGTGGTTTAAGTTCAGAATCAGGCGTATGCTTGCCGGACATAAGGTGATCAGAGGAGAAGACCTGCAGCGGCTCCCTGACAAGCTTTTCCACATTGCCAATGCAACCATCCGGGCCGTGTCAGAACTTGAGCTTAAGCCTATAGATGCAGAAATCAATGTGTTCAGGGCCGCCCATCGCAATTTTTACATTCCCGATCCCGATTTCCTGGGATGGAAGCCTTACGCAGGAAAGGGGGTGAAAGTATGGAACGTTCCGGGCGACCACTCCCACATTTTTGCCGAACCAAACGACCGTGATTTTGCCAGGATTCTGCAACAGGCTCTTGACGAATCACATGAAATCCATAACTTGTGAAAGATGTATCCTGATCACATTCATCAGCAGGCATGTGACGGCTTTACCGTATTTCACACGGAAATCCGGAAGGGTCATGACTGGCCCTTATCTTGCCTCAAAATACTCGACAGGGAGGATGAGCGGCGCATTATTTCATTGCGTGACGACCGGATGAGGAGAGAATTCATCCTGAACCGCTGTTTCAGGAGAACGATTCTGGCAAACCTGCTGGATGAAGATCCGGGGTTGTTGCGGTTTGACAGAAGCGACGCAGGAAAGCCTTTTTTACCCGATTTTCCTGATGTTCATTTCAGCTCCAGCAGAACGCCCGGATATGCTGTTATGGTCACCGGTCCTGTTCCGGTTGGCATTGATATTGAAATCATGACCGGGGATGACCCGCCGGCCAATATCCTGCAATATCTTAATCGGTACAGAAAGCCCCCATTAACACCCATTCCTTCGAACATTCGCGAAGAGAAATTCAAGGAGTGGTGGGTGGCCAATGAGGCCATCCAGAAAATGAAGGGGATTGAGATGGAGGAATACGGTTGGGCCTTTCCTTTTGATTCAGATGCAAGGGCCAATTACCTGATCGATGAAGGGATCCGGCTGGTTTCAGTGCAGATTGCCGGAACGGTTGCTTTTTTTGCGTATGCGAATCCTTAAACCACAAATTATAACATGATATGAACCTGAAAAAACTCATTCCGATGGTTTTAACCACTGTGTTGCTGGCCTCATGTACGAGCCAGGAGCCACAACGAGAACTGGATCAAAACAATCCTTTTTTCACTGAATACCAAACACCTTTCGGGGTGCCGCCCTTTGACCTGATCAAGAACGAGCATTTTCTGCCGGCCTTTCAAACCGGAATGCAGATCCACCGCGAAGAGGTTGACGCGATTGTGACCAGCAAGCGCAAACCAACTTTCGCAAACACCATTCGGGCGATGGATGAGAGCGGTGAGATCCTGAGCAAGGTCAGCTATGTCTTCTTTGGCCTGAACAGTGCCAATACCAATCCTGAAATGCAAAAAATCCAGATGGAGGTTTCACCCTTGCTGGCGGCCCACTCCGATGAAATCAATCTGGATCCCCGTGTTTTTGATCGGGTTAAGAGGTTGTATGATAAAATTGACAAGCTGAAACTGACCGAAGAGGAGGCCTATATCCTTGAGAACTGGTATAAGGGAATGGTACGGAGCGGTGCGTTGCTGACCCCCGAGCAAAAAGAGGAGATGAAGGCGATGAACCAGAAGATGTCTGTAATGGCTGTTCAGTTCGGACAGAATGTGCTGGCCGAGACCAACGCCGTGCAGATCGTAATTGACAATCCGCGGGATCTCAGGGGACTGCCGGCAAATTCTGTTGCCGCGGCAGCAGCCACTGCAAAGCAGGCGGGACTTGATGGGAAGTGGGTTTTTACCGCCCAGAAGCCTAGCTGGATTCCCTTCCTCCAGTATGCTGAAAACCGCGATCTGCGGAAAACAGTTTACGATGGCTGGCTCATGCGTTGTCGCAATGACAATGAGTTCAATAACGATGAGTACCTCGCCGGAATCATGCAGATCCGGGCGCAAAAGGCACGGCTGCTGGGGTATCCGACCCATGCGGATGTTGTGCTCGAGGACAGGATGGCCAAAAATGCCACCAATGTGATGAATCTCCTCGACAAGGTTTGGGAACCTGCCCTTAAAGCCGCTATTGTCGATCGGGATGAAATGCAGAAGATGGCGGATGCCTCAGGGGGCAAGTACAAGATTGCCAGTTACGACTGGTGGTTTTTTGCCGAAAAGCTGCGCAAGGCACGATATGACCTGGATGAGGATGAACTCCGTCCCTATTTTAAACTCGAACAGGTAAGAGACGGGGCTTTCATGGTGGCCAACAGGCTTTATGGCATCACCTTCACCGAATTATTCGACCTTCCCAAACCCCATCCGGATGCCATGGTTTTTGAAGTCAAAAGGTCAGACGGTTCTCATCTGGGAGTTTTATACCAGGATTACTACCCCCGAGCATCAAAACGCCAGGGTGCCTGGTGCGGCTCGTACCGAAGTCATCATGTGGAAGACGGACAGGAGATTACCCCGGTGGTTACCATGGTGTGCAATTTCACCCCTCCGGGCGAGGATAAACCGGCCCTGCTGAGCCTGGATGAGGCTTCAACCCTGTTTCACGAGTTCGGACACGCACTGGATGTGCTGTTTGCAGAGAACACCCTTTCGACTTCATACCGGCCCCGCGATTTCGTTGAACTACCCAGCCAGATCATGGAGCACTGGGCCATAGAGCCCGAGGTGCTAAAGGAGTATGCGCTCCATTATGAAACAGGTGAGCCTAT